>CAMBJN010000022.1 GCA_945867755.1 Polynucleobacter meluiroseus | reverse complement strand
GGCACTGCAGCGAAGAAGAAATAGGAGATGCCCCCCAATGTGGTGCCCCAAATAGCAACACTTTCATTTTTGGATGAGTTCACCCTAGCAAATACGTCTTGCTGAGGAATTGAACCTAGGGCCATGGTCACCAATGCTGCAATCCAGCCGATCATGTCAATCCACTCTACCCTAGGCAAGAACTCAAACTTACCTGCCGCTGAAGCACTGCTGATCACTTTACCAATGCCGCCCGCCATGTCACCAGCCATCCAAGAAACTATTAACAAGCCAACCACAATCACAATCATTTGCACAAAGGTGGTAATCGCCACAGACCACATGCCACCGAATAAGGTGTACAACAAAACTACGGCCGCACCAATCAACATGCCTTGGGTTTGAGTAATCATGTCATAGGACAAGACGTTAAAAACAAGGCCCAAAGCAGTGATTTGCGCTGCGACCCAACCCAAATAAGAAATGACAATGCAAAGCGACAGAATCATTTCTGTTTGTTTGTTGTATCTGATTCTGAAAAAGTCACCCAATGTCAGCAAGTTCATGCGGTATAGAGGTCTAGCAAAAATCAAACCAAAAATAACCAAACAGATGGATGCGCCCAATGGATCAGAGATCAATCCTCGAAAGCCACCCTCTAAAAATGTGGCAGAAATACCTAGAACGGTTTCAGCGCCAAACCAAGTGGCAAAGACCATGGCAAGCACCATGGGTAGCGGCAAGTTGCGCCCAGCCGTTATGTAGTCTTTGGCGTTATGTACTTTTCTGGCACTTAAAAGACCAATCGCAATTGATGCCAATAAATAAATTGCAACCAACCAAAGCAACATAGTTAACCTTTGTATTTAAACTGATTAATTAGCAAATTATAGAGGAGCATCGCACTGATTTCACAAATAAAAAAGCCATGCTAGTGCATGGCTTTTCGGGAGAAAAATCAAACTAATCAGAGCTTTATTGATTTACTCGCGGGCTTATTAGCAACCTTTTTAACAGCCGTTTTAACAGTCTTTCTGACAACTTTTTTAGCGGCTGGTTTTTTACTCGCAGGTGATGCAGATTTCTTGCTGGCAACATGGCTCATTTTCTCCAAATCAGCCAAACCTTTTTCAGCAGCCTCCGCTGCTTGCTTTGCCATCCTGCGCCCCTCTTTTAAAACTTTTTGACCAGCTTCAGAGACGTCACGCACGATATCAGTGAACTTATCTGATCCTGCTGGCAAATTTTTGCTTGCTTCTTTAAGCCAGTCTTCCATGGCTGAGCGGGCTTTATTGAGATGTTTCTCAACTTCATCAGCTGCTTCATCTTCCATGGTCTTCAGAAGACCTTTGATCTTCTTTTGGTAAATCTTCATCCTTGCCACAGCATCTTCAGAAAACTGCTCCTGCAAAGCCTTTAACTTTGCGACATCATTGGTGGCGGCCTGTTTGGCATAAGACTTGGCATGCTCCATGCTGGCCTTGATTTCTGTGACCTGATGTTCGCCAAGCTCTTTGGCAGTCTCTAAGAGTCGATGGGATAGAGAGAAAAGCTCTTTGGCACGCTCTTGTTGCCACTTCATGAATTCATGTTGACCTGACATCACGACCTCCTATGGATAGTTGACTTTTCATCCTATACCTAAATGAGGGTTTTGCCAATACTGTCTGTTATTGAGGAATATCCTTGAACCATCGACTAAATCGGAGCTTTTCAATCAGTGTTTCTGAGCGTTGACCCATGGTTTTTCTAAAGTAAGCCTGTGATTGTTTGCGATAGACAAAGACGACCGCCACTGCCGCAACGCCCATGGCTAAAAACATCAAATAAATCAAATCTCCAAGCTGATGTTTAAGGATATAACCAATCAAAGCTGGTATCGCAAACGCCACAGCCATGAGCCCGACATCGAGGATGACAATCATTAATTCAAAGAATGTAAAGATCAAAAGAGACAATACAGTCAGTAAGTTCTTTTTTTTCATTGCTCTTTACTCATGAATCATTATTCATGATTGATCGATACATTCATGTGAATTAAAAATGATTTTCAACGATCATTTCTGATTGAGGAATGAATCCAGGTTTTGGCCAGGCTGGTTGAGTGGCTTTACCAATCACGAGCATGGCTGCCAAAGCAAAGTCTTTTGGCAAGTGAACCAATTCAGCAACTTTCTTAAAATCAAAACCTACCATTGGGCAAGAGTCATAACCCATGGCTTTTGCTGACAACATCATGGTTTGCAGCAAAATACCCGCAGATCTCATGGCTTCATCACGCTGCAGTTGTTCATCGCCCGAATAAAAAGGATTGATCCACGGCACCAAGATGTCTTGAGCTTCTTTAGGGGCATTGACCCAATACCTTGCAGGATCTTTGCTCCAGGCCTTGATATCTACTGCAATAACAAATAACAATGAAGCATCGGTCACTTGAGCCTGGTCATGAGCGGCAGCGCGCAGTTGAGTTCTTAGGGCTTTATCTGTGACATTCACCAAGCGCCAGTGCTGAATATTGAATGACGATGGGGATTGCATCGCCAATTCAATCAATTGCTGCGTTTCATCTTTTGTGAATTGATGGGCTGGATCAAAGTGTTTGATAGCCCTTCTTTGGCGGATGGCGTCTAGTGTGTTCATATTTGTCTCTTTATTGTTCATTGATCGAAAGTAGGTATGGATGATTATGTCTTAAAAAGAGACTCAAGAAATGATTGCTACTTTTTAGTTACTTTACTGACTGTTTGTATGCCTTTCATTAGATTCGAGAAGGCTTATACAATGGCAACACGAGCTATAAAACTTATTAACGAAGTTTTTGAAATTTAACAGGTAACCGCTATTACAAGCCATATAGAAATTGTTACTCCTGCTCCAGCAGGAAGTCTGCACGGCAATCGCATCACGGCTTTGCGTTGGCAGGGCTTTCTGAAAAAATTAGGTCATCAAGTTGAAATATCTAATCGCTGGTCAGGTAAGAACACAGATGTATTGATTGCCCTGCACGCTTATCGAAGCCACGCATCCATTGTTCAGTTTCGAAAGCTTTATTTCAATCGGCCAATCATCCTCATCATCACTGGCACTGATGTGTATCGAGACATGGCATCACATTCCGAAGTGCTTAAATCAATGGAAATGGCTGATGCCATTGTTGTTTTGCAATCTGCTGCATTGACGATGATTCCAAAACATTTGCAAACAAAAACTCACGTCATTTATCAATCTACCAAGTCAGTCAAACGCAAAACTCTTTTGATGAAGAGTTTCTTAATCAGTGTGATTGGGCATCTAAGGCCTGAAAAAGATCCCTTTTGCACAGCAGAAAGTCTTAAATACCTCAGACCAGAAAGCAAGATCCAAGTTTTACACTTGGGCAAGGCCATGAGCCTTGACATGAAAAGCCTGGCCAAGGCATACAGCAAAGAACTCAAGAACTATCAGTGGCTTGATGAACTGAGTCACCCAGAGACACTACAGCAACTCTCTCGCAGTCATCTGATGGTGATATCAAGCCTCATGGAGGGTGGAGCTCACGTTGTAACAGAGGCCATTGCAATTGGGGTGCCTGTCATTGCCTCAGATATCCCGGGCAATCATGGCTTACTTGGAGACGACTATCCTGGCTACTACCCAGTTGGCGATGCCAAAGCTTTAGCGCTGATCTTGCAAAAAGCAGAAATGCATTCTTCTTTTTATAAATCTTTGGAAGCGCACATCAAAAAGAGGCAACGTTATGTTCAACCAGAATTTGAGTTGAATTCAATTAAAGCGTTGTTGAATCGTTTAATTAAATAGAGCTATGGCTTTGATCAGTAGAAGGTCAAGCCTTGGCGTAACAGACCATGAATAACTCTTTAGGGTCTGTCCAGGCCTTAACAGCAGTAAAGCCTGCTTTGATTAATAAATCAGAAAACGAAGATTTTGTGTATTTATAGCTATTTTCTGTGTGAATCATCTGACCCGCTTTGAAGCGTATGGATTGAGATGGCCAGGTCACCGAAACATCTCGTTTGGCTCGAAGATGCATTTCAATGCGAGATTCCTCTTCATTGAAGATAGCGAAGTGCTCCCAGTCGCTCACATCAAAATCACTTTCAATGATGCGGTTTAAGTGCTTCAGTACATTTAAATTAAATGCAGCGGTTATGCCCAGAGAATCATCATAAGCCTTCTGAAGAACATCACCGTCCTTGACCAAATCAACCCCAATCAACAAGCCGCCAGAACCATCGCAAATCGTGGCAATGTTTTTAAAGAAACTACTGACTTGATCAGGATTGAAGTTACCGATGGAAGATCCGGGGTAAAAGAAGGTTTTCTTCTTACCTACAAAATCTGGAAAGCTGAGTGGCTGGCTTAAATCACAGACCTGCGCGGTCATTTCAATATGAGGAAATTTCTTTTGTAATTCAGCAATGGCCAGCTCTAAAAAATCTTTAGAAATATCCAGCGCCAGGTATTGCTTAGGATTCACTGAATTAAACAGCTCGCTGGCTTTGGCGCAATTACCGGCACCCAAATCTAATAAAACATCACAAGCACCAACAGCAGAAGCTATTTGCTGCTCATGCATCTTCATGATCGATTTTTCAACACGGGTTGGGTAGTACTCATCTAAGAGTGTGATGGCCTCAAAGAGGCGAGAGCCAATCTCATCATAAAAGAATTTAGGGGCAATGAAGGGCGTGCCTGATTGAAGGCCAGCCGTTATTTCTTCAATGATTGACTTGTTCATTTTTTAAGAAACAGATAACCCAGAACCTTCAGAGAATTGTCCGATTTTCTGAGCTTTCATAAAATCACCGGCTTGCAAAATGGCTAAAACCTGAGCCTCTGCCTCTGGAGCACAAGAAATCAATAGACCTCCACTGGTCTGAGGATCGGTCAACAAGTTCTGCTGCCACAAAGATATGTTCTGTGCCAACTTAACTTCGTGACCGAAGCCAGCCCAATTACGAGTTGAGGCACCGGTATATATGTCTTTTTGTGCTAGCTGAACAGCTTCTTCAATAACAGGGATACTGCTCCAGTTTAATTTAGCTTCTAATTTGGCGCCACGAGCTAATTCAAGTAAATGTCCAGCCAGACCAAACCCTGTGACATCGGTTAAAGCATGAACGCCCTCTAATTGCGCTAATTCAACGCCAGGCTTATTGAGTTTGGTTGTTAAAGCAATCATCTCGCGATAACCAGATTCGGATAATTGCTCTTTCTTCAATGCGGCTGAAAGAATACCCACACCTAGCGGCTTACTTAAAATAATGCTGTCGCCTGCTTTGGCTCCATTGTTTCTCTTTAGTTTTTTAGGATCGACAATACCAATTGCGACCAATCCATAGATAGGCTCAACCGTATCAATAGAGTGACCGCCAGCAATCATGATACCAGCATCAGCACACACTGATTCGCCACCGGCCGTGATCTGCTGAATGACTTCCATAGGTAAGAGATTGATGGGCATGCCAAGCAATGCCAGAGCAAACAACGGTTGTGCTCCCATCGCATAAATATCAGATATGGCATTCGTTGCAGCAATGCGGCCAAACTCGAATGGATCGTCCACGATTGGCATAAAAAAATCGGTTGTGGCAACGATGGCTTGCCTGTCATTGATTTGATAAACAGCCGCATCTTCATTGTTATCTGAGCCAGCTAGTAAAGCAGCTGGGATATTTCTGATAGGTGAAGCCTTGAGGATATCGCTCAAGATACCAGGTGCAATTTTGCAACCACAACCACCACCATGAGAAAGAGAAGTAAGACGACCGTTATAAGACATAGATGCTCGACAAAATGATGAGTATAAAAATGAAAGATCTGAAAATTCAGGAATACTGTAGCTTACTCAATTTAGAGTAAACACGTGCGAAAGCCACAAAAATGGTCATAGCGATGAGGTGCGTAAAAGTTACGGAAAGTATTGCGCCGCAATCGCTTTGGGGTATACAAGCTCCAACCCTTCAAAACCTGGTAGCTACCATCAAACCAAGGTTTTGAATAGTCTATGTATGGGTCTGGTGAAAAACCCGGAAATGGCATGAAAGGATCGGCTGTCCATTCCCATAAATTGGATATTTGCCATTGACTGTCTGCTTGACTCATTAATAGTGATAATTCGTGCTCGGTTGGCAATCGCAGATGTCGCCAATCACAATATCGTTTTGCATCCAAATAAGATATATGCCGCACAGGCTCATCCAGTGTCAGTGGATGCCACTCATCAAAGAATCGTTGATACCAATGGCCTCCCTCTTTTTTCCAATATTTTGGAATCTCAATCTTTGCAGTATCTGAAATATTTTTACCAGACTCAATAAACTCTAGATACTCACCATTGGTGACCGCACGATTTGCAATGGCAAAATCATCGATCTCCACCGTGTGCGCCCATTTTTCATTATCGAATATGAAGCCATTGTGATCATCAGAACCAGCCTTGAATGATTGCTTGGGCATTTCAATGTACTTTAAGGACAGGCTCTTTTTTGAAGCTGAACCTTCAAAAGCTTTGAATGGCGCCCTGTAACCTAAGGTTTGCCACATATAAGCAAAAGCCTCGTTGTGCATGTCCTGATGAAAGATAGATAACTGAATAAAATAGTTGGTTTCTGCATCAAGTGCATCTTGAAGTAGTTCATGCGTTTTCTGAAATACCTCAAAGTTGTATTGAAGCAAGCGCTCGATGGATGGCATCTCAATCACCCAACGATCTGAGTGGGCTATGTCTGAAGAGTTAAAAAGAAAATCAGAGTTATCAAGCAAAGAAGGATTGGATGCTTGGCCCTTGCGATGCACCCAAAACTCATGAAACCATGTGAGGTGTCCAAACTCCCAATGGGGAGGGTTGACCACTTCTAGATTTGGTACTAATTCTTGACCAGGCTTGAGATTCATCAGAATATTACGGGTGAGCTCATTTGACTCAATCAAGCAATCTTTCAAAAGAGATGGGTTGGTTTGAGGCTGATATAGGAAATGATCGGGTAGCTTTACGTTCACACCCTGATTATAGGGTTCAAAGGTGACAGTTATTTGCGTGACAGTTATTTGCGTGACAGTTATTTGCTGTAATTAAGCAAAAAGCCAAACCGAAGTTTGGCTTTTTCACTAATTTATTATCTTGATCTATAAGCTGGTTATTAAAACTTTAAAAAGCTGTGTTCAGTGAACCAGCTGGAAGTTGATTTGCTGACAGGCACCGATGGCAGCAGAGACTTTTGGAATCATTTCTGAACGAATCAGTGTGTGCACGTATTCAAATTTTCCATCATCAGCAGTTCTAAAACTGTAGACTTCATTAGAGCCCAAAAAGACTACCAATAAAGAAAATTCTTTAGGAGACTTGCTGATCAAAGAGATCTTAGCGCCCTCTTGTAAAGCTGAGAAAACTTGATTGCGTTTAGTGTCTGAATAGATCAGATCATATTGACCATTATTGTTGGTGACAGTAATTTTCTTACCGGAGCTTGACTCTTCTCGCCAAGCTTTTTTGTTTTTAGGCGTTACTCCACCAAAGTTCGGGTAGTAGGTGTAGCCTTTCTCATCCGTACAATTGGCAACATCACCATTGGCAAAGGCCAACTGAGAGATAAAAAGTAATAAAACAGCAAAAACTTTCACGACACACCCCACTATCAATATTATTTAAACAATGCACTCCGAGCTTTAAGCGTTTGGTTGCTGCAAGTGAATTTCAATTCTTTAACAACAGATTGTTTGATGGCCTGGGTCTGTATATCTATGATCTTGACGTTAATCACTAACTTGTCATTGAAATTATGATAGGTACCAATGACAATCTCTCTAATATCCAGCTCAGACTTCATTAATTGATTCGGCTGTCTTGTCAAAGAAACTGTTCCCTTGTTATTGATTCGAATATCTTTACCTACCTCAGCCTGAATCACTACTCTGCAACAATTTTTCATGAGGTAGGCTCGCATGAGATCACCCATGAGTAAACCAGACTTATCAGACTGAAGAGACTCAATCTCCACAAAGTCAGTCACCATGATTGGCGGAACACCTTTAGGGGCAGCAAGAGTGCCTTTAGTACAGCTGCCCGCGTAGTAAGTGCAAATTTCCTCAGCAATACCTGAAAAAAGACCAGATAGATCAATGGCGCTTAATTTTGTTATTAATTTCGTATCACAGGAAGTATCTTGAACCCCAAAACGAGGTGTTTGACACCCCGATAAAAGAATAGAGCCAGCTCCAGCAGCCAAGCCTGTCAGGAAGAATCTTCGTGTTGTCGACATGATTAGTTTGGAACGATATTCACTCTGGTTAAGTTAGTGCGTCGGTCAAGCATGTGACCTGCAACTGAGCTGATATCAAAATGTGTCTGAGCTGAAGACAATATGGCTCCTGTTGTGAAATCAAGGACTCTGACATTAATAAAAATGTCCTCTCCTACAACAGAAAATGTACCGCTCACAACACCAGAAACCTCTTGTGGACTTCTTAATTTTCTTGCATCACGAGACAGTGAGAACTCTCCACCATCTGAAATAGCAATGGTTTTGCTCAAGCGCAAATCAATGATATTCCATTGTTTAAGCTGCAATTCATGGACCAACTGCTCCGTCATGAGTCTGCTGACTGAATTTGAGCTAGCAAATTTATCAAGATCAACAAAAGTTGTTACTGCATAGACTGAGAAACGCTTATTAACATCAAGGTTTCTCTCCAATTGAATAGCCAAAGAGAGCATTTTCTCGTTAAAGGCTTTATTTGGAGCAATTTGGGCCACAGGCACAGTGCTTGTTTTTACCGTCTCAGCCAGCGCTGGAAAACTGAACATACCGCCCAAAAGTACAACTCCAAAGGCCAAACCCACTATTGGAGTTTTAAAGGTAATTTTCATGATTAAATCCCTGTCTTAAAAGCGTATATGAAATTCATTAATTCAAACTGTTTACGGCAGGCTACCAGGAATAATTAGTTTTTTATTCTTCATACGCCCATAAAACGTGATTTTCCTCCTATTTAGATGATCCCGTAAAAATTATTTAAGTTATTGTATTTAATACAAATTTTTGCTTTATTAAAGTGTCTATAAATTCAGTCGTTAATAGATACACAACATTTAACAAAGATATCGACCGACATGAATTGTCACCAGTGCGGAACTGAGCTCCTCAATAATGAAGTCATTTGTTCTAACTGCGGCGTTACAACCGATTTAGAAAAAATTGCCACGATTGTTGAACAGCCAACTCCCTTGGAAGCAGTCATTGAAGAATCTCAAGAAGAGATACAAGCAGAAGAGCCACCTCTAAAAAATAAGCGCAAGAAGTTAATATTGATTGCTGGATCGGTCCTGCTTTTGGTCGCGTTATTGGGGGGCTCCTATTTTGCTTGGAATGCCTATCAACATAAAAAAGAAACTGCTCTAGCTGCTGTTTTAAAACTTCAACAAGAAAAAGAAGAGCAGGCACAAGCTGTAATAGCCCAAGAAGAAGAGGCAAGACTGGCCGCTGAAAACGAAGAGGCCGATAGAGTCGCCGAAGAGACTCGGGTGTTTGAAGAATCTGTTGCTCTAGAGCAAAAAAGACTTCTTCAAAAAAAGAAACAGTTAGCAGAAGCAAAAAAAGCTTTGCCTGAAAATTGTGTTGACCAACAAGCCTGTATGTCTAGCATGCTGAGTTCAGTAACTAAACTAGATCTTAATTCAGTTGAAATAGCAGCCTCAAGAATGTCCAGTCTGAGTAAAGTTAGACCAGGAGACATTGGCGCGGCGTGGAACTTAAATCAACAAGGTATTGCCGAGGCAAAAGATAAGAATAATTTACAGGCCATCAAGTTATTCAGACAGGCCTTGAATGCAGACCCTGCATCGATGGCCATTCACTTCAATCTTGTAGACACGTTATTTGAGGAAAACTTAATTGATGAAGCCCACAAAGCACTTATACAGATTATCTCAATCAATCCAAGGCTAACCTACGCCTGGCGTCAGTTGGCTAGATGCTATGCAGATAAAAATCAATCAGAAATGGCCGTTAATTCACTTGTTATAGGTTATCAATTTGCTCCAGATAAACATGGGATGTTGCTTCAATATGAAAACGTCACTCAACAATCACAAGTGGGCATCAATCTAAGAATTATCTACTTATCAGCCATCAAAAAAATTAGAACACTGTAATCTTTTCGATAGTCGCCATGATTACCCATGCAGATCTTAAAAATTATGGAATGGCGGATGTAACGCAAAACTTAAATGATGATGGCATTGCTCATTACATCAAGATTTTAAAGATCAATATTTCCGATGCACATTCGCTAGTCAATGAAGGTATTAATGAGGCCAACAACAATCAGTTTGATAACGCTTTAAAAAAATTCGAAGAAGCCCTCAAAGAAAACCCCAGTGATTTTGATGCCCTCCTCCGCGCAGCATTTATTTATGAATTTAATAAAAATCATGACCAGGCAATTGCCTACTATCAAAAAATAGCTGAAGTTCAGCCAAACGAACCTTATATTCAGTTAAGAATTTCTGCCAATTACTATTATTTAAAGCAATATCATGCGGCACTGGCCTGCACTCGCATGGCTTTGGCCATCAAACCAAATTTTGCAGATGCCTTTTTTAATCAGGGCTTGTGCTTTTATGAATTAGGGCGATTTGAAGATGCCCTTAAAAGTTACAGCCAATCATTGGCTATTAGGTCCAATCACTTTGGAGCCATATTTAATATCGGCATGTGCTTGCAGGTTCTGAGCAATTACAGCGAAGCCATTGAAAGTTACACAAAAGCGATAAAAATTAAGCCAAAAGAGCCAGATGCTTATTTTAATCGTGGGCTTTGCTTTCATAATCTAGGCAACTTTGATAAAGCCATCAAAGATTATGAAATAGTCTTGGACATCAATAAGACATAAAGCCCAATAAACCATGCAACAGCATGGTCAATCTATTTAGCGTCCAACCTCAGTTTTATTGATGGGTTGGGTTATTGCTGGGGCTGGGGACATTGACTGCGTGACTGGTTGAACCACTTTTTCCACGGGCTCAACAACCGCCTGCGTAGGCGTTGAGTTTGAATCTTCATCACTCACAAGAACCACCGGATCTTTTTTGAGGATGCCTATCTCAGTCAGCACTTTAGTACTGTAGTCATAAACGTCTGCAGAATAAAAAACTCCGCCCAATAACAAAGCTCCCCCTAAAGTGCTTGCAAGCAAAATAGTGCCGATAGGGTTTGTTTTATTATTACCAGGAATCTCTGTAGATACCTTTGGCTCAACAGACGAAATCAGAATCTCGTTAAATGGTATTTTTTCATTGGATCCAGCAGATTTCTCATATATACCAATAATCTTATCTATTTCGTTGATGATATTGCTTGAATTATCTGGATTTATATTTCTGGCTTGCGCCCTCGGGGCTTTACTCTCAATTTTTGGTGTTATTAGATTCAAATTAACATCAGGCACACTTGATTTAATTTGCTCTAATGTATTGTCGTTAAATAGAGCTGCCTCTTCAACCACTAAATAATCTTCATCCCTTAATTTAAGGTAGGCTCCAATTTTTCTTGCAACTTGCACCTTGATCGCAAAACTGTAAAACGAGTTGGATCCGCCATTTTCAATTTGGTCCAACATTTTCTCTGAAATACAGCAAATATTGACTATATGACTTACCGAGTAATGCTGTAGCTTTCTGGAGAACGCAATAACATCTCCTCGAATCTCAATGACGTCTGATGTGTGAATATTTTTGAACAAAATAAATACCAGAGAAAGTTAAAAAGTTAGTAAATTGAGGCATTTACCTGATTATTAATGACAATAAAGTAATAATCAATGAAATGCGACCATTTGTATGCATTATTTAGTAATCAAGTATTTTGTAAGACAAAAACCTACAAAAAAAATAGCTTAAATAATTTTCTCAATCTTTATACTTACATTCACACACTTATCCTTAAAGAGTCTTTCATGTTTGGTTCAAATAAAAAACAAGGGTTGCTTAAGCCGGAATTAGAATCCTTTGACACCATCATTGACAAGACAACCACCATCCACGGGCGTCTTTCAATTGAGGGCTCTATCCGTATTGACGGAACAGTCATGGGTAACATTGAGTGCACCAGCGAAAGCGAAAATGAAAATATCACTGTAGCCGTTGGAGTTACGGGTATGATCAATGGTGATATCAGGGCGTACAGAGTTCTTGTTGCCGGAAAAGTTGAAGGCAACATATATGCCACTGAAAAAGTTGAGCTTCATGATTCCGCAATCGTCGTCGGCGACATTACTTACAATCAATTGGGCATTGAGCACGGGGCCGAAGTACTGGGACTGATGATCAAAAAAGTTGATTCAAAAAAACAAATTAATCATGCTTCAAGCCTAATCAAAAAAATACAAGAAACCAGTTTTAAAAATAGCTAACCAACTGTCTAAGAAAGAGATATATGTCAAGCGATAATCAAAATGGATGTCTAACTGTTGGTGAAGGCGTAACACTTAAAGGAAACTTCGTGGTTCCAGATATTGCCTCTATCTCAGGAACAATCGAAGGCGACCTAACTGCTAGAGAGATTTTGATAGGCCCAACAGGTGTTCTCAAGGGAAACATCGTGGCTGAAATCATCGATATTCGCGGCGAAGCTTATGAAAATATCTCCGCTAAAAAATCTTTGTTTATCCGCTCTTCAGGCAAAGTCACAGGCAATGTTGAATTCTCAGAAATTGAAGTTGAAAAAGGCGGCAATCTTCAGGGCACCCTTACCAAAATTAACGGTTCATCTTCAATTTAATTATCAAGAGATCTAATGTTCAATAGAAAATCAAATCAATCAGATGCCCAAGACAATGGCATCTCTGAGGATATCGATTCCATGAATGATTCATTACCCAACGATCCATACGACCAAAGCCCAGCGCCTGAGCAACAAGCTCAATCTGGACTTACTGAACCATTAAAACCCTCTGTGATCAGTGAAGGTTTTGAGTTCACTGGTGACGTGAACTTTCAAGGAACATTGAATGTGGACGGCCTAGTCAATGGAAGTATCACCGTGCAAAATCTATTGATCGGCAGCAGCGGAAAAGTGAATGGCTCAATTAGAGCAACAACTATCCAAGTTCGAGGAACATTCACCGGAGACGCAACTTGCCAGGATTTAACCATTGGCGGTCAAGCCAGCGTTAATGCAAAAATTAACTACGCATCACTCACCATTCAAAGGGGTGCGATGATTCAAGGTGAATTGACCAAGTCCTAAAGACTTAAGAATTTTTTCTGAGCGTTTGATAGTTAAGAGCTGACAGGCAATTGTTTTATTGAAGGATCAGATTTTGATCTTTCAATCATCTTTTACCAAATGGTATTGAAGTAACTTCTTTGCTGTTAACTTCATTTTTTGCAAATTCAATCGCTTTTTTATTCATAACAATGATGTTGATACGGCGATTGATAGGGTTTTGAGGGTCATTGGCGTCTTGTAAAATGGCTGAAGATAAGCCCACCACTTTCATGATTCGATTCTCCTCTAACCCAGATTCAATCAGTGATCTTCTTGCTGAATTAGCTCTGTCC
>CAMBJN010000021.1 GCA_945867755.1 Polynucleobacter meluiroseus | reverse complement strand
ATTGCACCAGATGCGAGACCTCGCATTGTGCTGATCGGAGATGCAGCGCATGTGATGCATCCATTGGCGGGTCAAGGACTTAACTTGGGATTGAGGGATGTGGCAAGCCTGGCAGATATTTTAGATAATAAAGAGGCGTTCAGAACTTTTGATGATCCTGTTTTATTGAGAAGGCATGAGCGTGCACGGCATGGTGATACAGATGCTTTGTTGTTCACCACCGATCGCTTGCAAAAACTTTTTGCTCATGAAGCGGGGCATGTTAAAACAATCAGAAATTTAGGTATGAAACTGGTGAATCGCAGTCATTTTTTAAAAAGACAATTGATCAAGCAGGCTTTGGCTTAATCCATTGGTAATCAATTTATTTATTGGAAAGCTTATGAAATTATTTAAAACAATCAATCTTGTTTGCGCCGTGTGTGCTACTTCAATGTTATTAAGTTTTTCAGTGCTTGCTCAGAGCAAGCCTGAGGCAAAGATCAAAGCAGAGATGCAAAAGCAATTGGGTGAGCGCGCCAAGATAGATGCAGTACGCACAACCCCGGTGGCTGGTTTGTATGAAGTGACGATTGGTAACGATATTGTTTATACCGATGCCAGTGCGCGTTATTTGATTCAGGGAGAAGTGGTTGATTTAAAAACAGGCACAAATCTCACAGAACAACGCAGCAATGATTTGAATCGCATACGTTGGGCAGATTTACCTTTGAACGATGCCCTCAAGGTGGTGCGAGGAAAAGGCACACGTCAAGTGGCAGTTTTTGCAGATCCTAATTGCAGCTTTTGTAAGCGTTTAGAAAAAGGATTTGAGCAGTTAGATAACGTCACGATTTATACATTTTTAGTGCCCATGCTGTCTGCGGACTCACTCACAAAGTCTCAGCAAATATGGTGTTCATCAGACAAAATAAAAGCTTGGAATGATTGGATGCTCAATAACCAGGCACCAACTGGTAAAGGTGATTGTGGCAATCCATTGGAGCGCAACACGGCCTTGGCAAGAAAGTTGGGCGTGACTGGAACTCCAGCCATGTTTTTCACAGATGGCTCACGCGTGAATGGCGCAGTGCCCATCGCGCAAATTGAGAAAAAGCTAAAGTGATTGAAGTAAATGCCAAAAGCTAACAAGAGCCAGAAGAGCGCAGTGATAAAAAAGCAATCCAATTCATCCATCAAGTATGTGATTGGATGTGATGATTGGCGCGCTCATCGCTTTGATGTGGTGATGCAAATTCCTGGTGAAATTACTGGTCAAGGACCCCTTCAGCTGCAATTGCCGGCGTGGATCCCGGGCAGTTACATGATTCGAGATTTTTCAAAACATCTTGAATCAATCACTGCTACTGAAATAGTTTCTGCCAAATCCACTAAACAAATCAAACTTTTCAAAATTGATAGCCACACTTGGGAGTTGAAATCCAAGCAAGATGTGGAAGTGAGATATCAGGTGTATGCATTTGATACTTCTGTGAGAGCAGCTTATCTAGATCAAGAAAGAGCATTTTTTAATGCCAGCAGTTTATGCTTGCAAATATTGGGCTTTAGCAAAGTTACCTGCGAACTAGAATTGCTCAAGCCAAAAAATCCTGAGTTGAATGCTCGTTGGTCTGTGCAAACCACCTTACCGGCTAAAGAAATAAAAGAAGCCAAGCAGGCGAAACAAACAAAACAAACTAAGCAAGCCAAGAAATCAGGCTTTGGGGTATATCAAGCTGATAGTTACGACAGCTTGATTGATCATCCAGTGGCCATGGGCGAGTTTCAGGTGATTGAGTGGCAAGCTCATGGTACGCCTCACCGCATGGTGATTCAAGGATTATTGGATGCCGTGGATGAGCGTCAATTGAGGAGAGACTTAAAAGCGATTTGTGAGGCCCACATCAGTTTTTTTGAACCAGAAAAACCGCGTGCGCCTTTTAAAGAATATTGTTTCATCGTCAATACTGTGGGTGATGGCTATGGTGGTTTAGAGCACCGTAACAGCACAGCGCTGTTGTGCAAGCGCGCTGATCTTCCTTACTCTGGTCAAAATTTACAAAAGCATGAAGCTTATGAAGATTTTCTTGGTTTGTGCAGTCATGAATATTTCCATTCGTGGATGGTCAAGCGAATAAAGCCTAAAGTATTTGATCCTTATGTTTTGGATCAAAAAAATCACACACGCCTACTTTGGTTGTTTGAGGGCTTCACCAGTTACTACGATGATCTGCAGTTGTTCAGAAGTCAGAGAATCACTTTAGCGTCCTACGTTAAGCGCATTGAAAAAACTTGGAACATGATTTTGCGCGGACCGGGCAGACACAAGCAAAGTTTGTCAGAAAGCTCTTTTGATGCTTGGACCAAGTATTACCAAATGGATGAGAACACACCCAATGCGGTGGTGAGTTATTACGCCAAAGGATCTTTGGTGGCTTTAGCCCTTGATTTGAAGATTCGTGAACACACCAAGCAAAAGCAGTCCTTGGATGATGTGATGCGACATTTGTGGCAAATGTACCAATTAACTGAAACAGGCATGGCTGAAGATGATTTTGATCGCGCCATTGAGTTTGTGATCGGTTCTGGCTTCATGGGTATTTGGACTCAAATCAAGCGTGATCACATTGACGGTATTGGTGATTTGCCTTTAGAGACCTTGTTGCCAAAAGTGGGTATCAAAGTTCAGTTGAAAAAAGTACTTGCCACTGAAAGCGCTGAAGTGGCTAAGCAGTTATTAGGTATACGAACAACGGTGAACAATGGTTGGGTCAAATTGAGCCATGTGTTGGATGGGGGTTTGGCTCAAGAAACAGGCTTGTCACCGGGTGATCATTTGGCATCAATCAATGGAGAGCGTGTCACGCCTGGTCGTTTAGAAGAGTTGCTCTTACCATTGATTCAACAGTTAGCCAGAGCTCAGACTGTCAAAGTGTTGGTATACCGCCATGAGAAAGAGTTGGTCCTGACCATGCAAGCAGCTAAGAACAAAGAAAGTATATTGGCGTCTAAGCCAAAACAATATTCTTTATCTGTGTAATGGCTGAACTGTGCAATTGTTGAATTATTTAACTCATTTGCTGATTCACTGATGCCATCATTTTCGATACAAGACTTATTGCCAAATGATTGGGCGGAATTAATTCAGCTTGAATTAGCATCTGGTCGCTTTAAGACTTTAGAGCAAAAAATCTCTTTGATTTACGGTGAGCACGCAGAAGAGATTGCCCCGGCTTTTGAAAATATTTTCCGTGCATTCAAAGAAACATCGATTGCCCAAACCAATGTGATCATTTTGGGTCAAGACCCATATCAAACACCTGGTCTGGCTCAGGGGTTGTCATTTTCTATTCCAAAAGAAATCAAGCCTGGTTGGAGGGCTTTCCCAAGCTCTTTAAGAAACATCAGTAAGGCCTTGGTCTTAGATGGCTATCCAGCCTTGCCTCATGGCGATTTAAGTTCCTGGGCTTCGCAAGGCGTTCTTTTATTGAATGCCACCTTGACGGTTCAATTAAATTTGGCAGGATCTCATGCTCAGATGGGCTGGCAAGATTTAACCGATGTGCTTCTGTATCAATTGGCCAAGAAAAAATCTTTAATTTGGATGTTGTGGGGTGCGCACGCTCAAAAGAAACAAGCTTTGATTGAGCAGACCAGTCAGGAGTCTGGTATTGCGCAAGAAATTTTGACAGCTTCTCATCCATCTGGCTTAAGTGTGTATAAAACCAAAGAGCCTTTTATTTACCCAGGTGATCAGCAATCCTGCGGCCACTTTAGCAAAGCGAATGAGCTTTTAATAAAAAGAGGATTAAAGCCGATTGAGTGGACGGGGCTTAGTACTTAGTGCTTATCAAGCTTTGAATAATTTTGCTAAAGCTTCACCCGGATCATCTTGGCGCATGAAAGCTTCGCCCACCAAAAATGCATCAACTTTTGCTGCGCGCATCAAGGCAACATCTTCTCTTGTGAGGATGCCACTTTCTGTGACCACACGTTTTTCTGAAGGGATTTCTTTTAGTAAAGAAAGCGTGGTTTCTAGGCTGACTTCAAAGGTACGTAAATTGCGATTATTAATCCCTAGTAATGGTGTCTTAAGTACCAAAGCACGCTCTAGTTCATAGGCATCGTGAACCTCGACCAGAACATCCATTTGTAGTTCATAAGCAATGGTTTCAAAATCTTTCATTTGCGCATCATCTAAAGCCGCCGCAATCAATAGAATGGCATCGGCACCCATGGCACGGGCCTCGTAGACTTGGTAAGGATGAACCAAGAAGTCTTTGCGCAACACTGGGATGCTGCAAGCTTGACGAGCTTCACGCAAGTATTGAGCAGATCCTTGAAAGTATTCTTTATCCGTTAAAACCGATAAACATGCAGCGCCATTTTTTTCGTAAGACTGAGCAATTTGTACTGGATTGAACTCTTCTCGAAACACGCCCTTGCTAGGACTGGCTTTTTTAATTTCTGTGATGACCCCGGCATGACCTTGAGCAATCTTTTCTTCAATGCTGGCAGTAAAGCCTCTAGGCTTTAAACCCACTGCCTGAATACTGGCTTCTGCATCGGCTCTCAGCACATGCATGGCTACTTGAGAAGAAGCTTTGGCCACTTCATCAAATTTGGTCGCCAAAATACGTTTCAGAATATCGCTCATAAATACTTTGTTGGTGTTTAAGTGAATAGCTTGCGCTAATGTGTGTAGCTTACGCTAATGATTGCGTGATTTTGATGAATTCTTCTAATTTAGCTTTTGCTTTGCCAGAAGCAATGGATTGTCTGGCGAGCTCTAAGCCATGGCCAATGTCTTTGGCGATGTCTGCTGCGTAGAGCGCTGCGCCCGCATTTAAGCAAACGATGTCTTGCGCAGGGCCTGGCTCATTAGCTAAGACACCCAATAGAATCTTTTTAGATTCTGCTGCATCCGCCACTTTGAATGTATTGGTTTTGCAAACTGTCAGACCAAAGTCCTGTGGTTTGATTTCATATTCTTTGATCTGACCATCTTTGAGCTCTCCAACCATAGTTGGGGCTTCTAAAGATATTTCATCTAGTCCATCTTTGCCATAAACCACCAAGGCATGTTTCATACCCAACTGTTGCAAAACCCTGATTTGCACGCCCACCAAATCTGGATGGAAAACGCCCATCAACATGTGCGCCGCATTCGCTGGATTAGTGAGGGGGCCCAAGATATTAAAAATGGTGCGTACACCCATTTCTTTGCGAACAGGGACCACGTTTTTCATGGCTGGGTGATGATTGGGAGCAAACATGAAACCAATACCACAGCTATTCAATGATTCTGCAACTTGGGGAGCTTGCAATGTGATTTGTACGCCCAGTGCTTCAAGCACATCGGCAGCGCCTGATTTACTGCTAACGCTGCGATTACCGTGCTTTGCTACTGTTGAGCCTGCACCAGCTGCAACAAACATGGCAGTGGTCGAGATATTAAAAGTGTGTGCACCATCGCCACCAGTACCCACGATATCCACAAAATGACTATTGTCAGCGACTGATACCTTGGTCGCGAATTCGCGCATCACCATGGCGGCGGCTGTGATTTCGCCAATGGTTTCTTTTTTAGTGCGCAAGCCCGTCAAGATCGCAGCGGTGAGCATTGGTGATAGCTCACCGGACATGATCGAGCGCATGATATGCATCATGTCATCGTGTTTGATTTCTTGATGCTCAATACAGCTGAGCAATGCTTCTTGTGGAGTAATGGCCATAGGTTTAATCTAGTTGGATTGTTTAGGCGATTGTTTACGTGACTATTGTTTTTGTGGTTTTGAGAAAGTTATTCAATAACTCATGACCATACTCAGACAATATAGATTCTGGATGGAATTGAACACCCTCAACTGCAAATTTCTTGTGACGCACGCCCATAATTTCGCCATCATCCGTCCATGCGGTGATTTCTAAGTCAGCCGGCAGGCTTTCTTTTTCGATCGCCAATGAGTGGTAACGCGTCACCGTGAAATCTTTTGGTAAATCTTTGAAGACACCTGTTTGGTGTGTGTGAACTGTGTCTGTTTTACCGTGCATCACTCGTTTTGCTCGAATCACTCTGCCACCAAAGGCTTCGCCGATGGCTTGATGTCCTAGGCACACTCCCAATAGTGGAACCTTGCCAGCAAAGTGTTGCAGGGTGGCCACTGAGATGCCAGCTTCTTTGGGGCTACAAGGACCTGGAGAAATGCAAATGTGATCAGGTTTGAGGGCTTCAATTTCAGCAATGGTGATTTCATCATTACGAAATACGCGCACTTCTGCACCTAATTCACCAAAGTACTGAACCAGGTTATAAGTGAAGGAGTCATAGTTATCAATCATGATCAGCATGAAGACCTCCTTGAACCATTTCTACTGCACGCAATACCGCACGTGCTTTTGCTTCAGTTTCTTTCCATTCGGATTCCGGATCAGAATCAGCCACCACACCAGCACCCGCTTGAGCGTGCACCATGCCATCCTTGATGACTCCAGTGCGAATAACAATCGCCACATCCATATCGCCTGAGAAAGATAGATAACCAGCCGCGCCACCATAGACGCCGCGTTTAACGATTTCCATTTCATCGATGATTTCCATCGCACGAATTTTTGGAGCGCCCGACAATGTGCCCGCTGGGAATGTGGCTTTTAGGACATCCATGTTGCTGGCATCATCCACAAGTTCACCTTCAACAGAGCTCACGATGTGTTGAACATGAGAATACTTTTCAATCACCATGCGATCCGTGACTTTAACGGTCCCATTTTTAGCAATTCTGCCCACATCGTTACGAGCTAAATCAATGAGCATCACGTGTTCAGCAATTTCTTTGGGGTCTGCCAAAAGTTCTTTGGCTAACTGAGCATCTTGCTCTGGATTACTGCCGCGCGGTCTGGTTCCTGCAATCGGGCGAACAATCACAAAACGTTTTTCTTGACCATCGACCTGTCTCTTTTCTTGGCGCACGAGAATCTCTGGAGAAGCGCCAACAATCTGGTGATCACCAAAGTCATACAAATACATGTATGGAGATGGATTCAGCGAGCGCAGGGCGCGGTACAAAGATAAAGGTGAATCGCTGAATGGCTGGCTGATTCTCTGGCCGATCACCACTTGCATGCAGTCGCCCGCCAAAATATATTCTTTGGTGCGTTTCACGGCATCCATAAAATCTACTTTGCCAAAGCGACGAATCGTTTCGGTTTTTGAGGAAGCGCTGTTACTTGGTGTTTTAACCGGCTTATCAAGACTTGCTAGTAATTCTTTTAATCTTTTCCCGGCAGCGCCATAAGATGAGGGCTCTTGAGGATTGGCATACACAATCAAATACAACTTACCTGCTAAGTTATCAATGACAGCCAACTCTTCTGTCAACATCAGCTGAATGTCAGGCGTATTGATTTCATCAGGCAGAGAGTTTTTTGCTAAGCGAGGCTCGATATAACGAATGGTATCGTAGCCAAAGTAGCCGGCCAAGCCGCCGCAAAATCTAGGCAGCCCATCTTGCAGGAATACTTTGAAGCGGCCGTGATAGCTAGCGATAAAGTCTAATGGGTTGCCGTGATCGGTTTCAATGACTTTGCCATCTGTGATGACTTGAGTGACCGTGTTGTTGGGGCCACCAGTGACCTTGATGAGAGTCTTGGCTTGCAGGCCAATGATCGAGTAGCGACCAAAGCGTTCACCGCCAACCACAGATTCTAATAAAAATGTATTACTTGATCCGTGATCTTGCGTGAGTTTTAAATACAGAGATAAAGGCGTCTCTAAATCTGCAGAAACCTCAGACACCAATGCCGCACGGTTATAACCCTGTTTTGCCAGGGCATCGAAGTCTTGTCGTTGCATCAGACTTTTCCTAATTCCTCACGCATCTTGTCGATGATCGCCTTGTAATCAGGTTTGCCAAAAATCGCAGATCCAGCAACAAAAGTATCAGCACCAGCCGCAGCAATTTCACGGATATTGTCGACTTTCACGCCACCATCAACTTCTAAGCGAATCTTGCGACCTGTTTTAGCTTCATAAGCTTGAAGCTTGGCTTTCGTTTCGCGTAATTTATTTAAAGTGCTAGGAATGAATGATTGACCACCAAATCCAGGATTAACCGACATCAATAAGACCAAGTCGATCTTATCTAGAACATGATCTAAATGAAACAACGGGGTTGCAGGGTTAAACACCAAGCCAGCTTGGCAACCACTGTCTTTGATCAAACCCAAAGTTCTATCAACATGAGAACTGGCTTCTGGGTGAAAGCTGATCATGTTTGCACCTGCCTTAGCAAAGTCAGGGACGATGCGATCCACCGGCTGCACCATCAAGTGCACGTCAATACAGGCAGACTGGCCGTTCTTAACCGCGTGAGAGCGAATAGCCTCACATACCAAAGGGCCAATCGTTAAATTAGGTACGTAATGGTTGTCCATCACGTCAAAGTGGATCCAGTCTGCCCCGGCAGCTAAGACATTGCTAACTTCCTCGCCCAGGCGAGCAAAGTCCGCAGAAAGAATAGACGGGGCAATCAGGAATGAATTTGGGGTATTTAAATTAGCCATAACGTGATTCTATCGTGGACTGGCTTGCAGTAGCGTGTTCTATAGCGGAGAATCATGAATATGGATCAACATCAATTCAGCGTTCAGGTCAAAGTGACCTATTTACCAGACGAATCAGATGCCGAAAATCGGCAATTTGCCTTCGCTTACACCATTACCATCAAAAATACAGGGCAGGTTCCAGCTCAGTTGATTGGTAGGCACTGGATCATCACCGATGGTGATGAAGGGGTTGAAGAGGTCAAGGGTTTGGGGGTGGTTGGTCAGCAGCCATTGTTACGACCAGGGGAACAGTTTGAATACACCAGTTGGGCAACTTTACCGACCCCGATGGGTACCATGAGAGGTGATTTTTTCTGTGTCAGCGAGGGGGCACAGTTTTTTCAGACCCCAATTCCAGAATTTGCCTTGGTCATGCCTCGCACACTCCATTAATTGAATTCTAGAGCGTTATTATTTGTCTTTACGACCCGACATGGTCCAAACCACAATGAACACAAATACCACAAGGGCAAGCCCTGCTTCAAGCGCAAATAACAACATGGGATATTTTTCAAATAAATCACTCAATGGAGAGCTCCTTTTGCTTGAGTCTGGTGTCAGTCGTTCGGGCATTGATTTGAGGAAGTTTTTATCATACGGACTTTTGATTGCTTTTGCATTGGTATTGATTTCTTGTGCCAGCGCACCCGAGTACAAAGTAAAACCAATAGCTAAAAGTGGTCCTGCAAGTTCAAGCGAGTATTCATCATCAGTGGCTAAATTGATTAATGCTTCATGGAATGATTTGCCTGCTTGGTATGACGATGATTTGACAGCTGCATGGCCAGCCTGGAAAAGAAGTTGTGAGGGTTTGGTTAGACGAAATCCCAGCGGCTTAGATTGGAAGTCAGTCTGCAATTCTGCCAATCGGGTGAATGGATCAAGCAATCAATCGATTCGTGATTTTTTTGAAACCCATATGAAGGTGATGGAGGTCAGACATCAGACCGGACCTCGAGCCGGAGGTTCACATGGCTTGGTGACTGGCTATTACGAGCCGTACTTGAATGGCTCGCGTCAGCGAGGTGGGGTTTATCAAACACCGCTACATCGATACCCAGATGCCTGGAAAAAACGCAAACCACTTGAACTGCCAACTCGTGCTGAATTACTCTCAAGTGGTCAATTAAAAGGCCAGGAGATTCTTTGGGTGGATGATCCTGTTGCCGCCGCATTCATGCAAGTTCAAGGATCGGGTCGCGTGAGGATGAGTGGTGGCAAAGTGATTCGTTTAGGTTATGCAGGAACCAATGACCATAAATTCAAATCCTTTGCACAATGGTTGCTCGATCGCAAAGAGATCAATCATTCAACCGCCACCATGCAAGGCATTCAAGCATGGTCAAAGAAAAATTCTCCAGGACGAGTTCAAGAAATGCTGAACGCTAACCCGCGTTACGTGTTCTTCAGAGAAATGCCTGTGGTAGCCGATGTCAATGTCGGCCCGATTGGCGCATTAGGTGTTCCCTTGACGGCCGAGCGAAGTATTGCGGTTGATCCCAAGGCCCTTCCCCTGGGGGCTCCTGTTTATTTAGCCACAACATATCCTTTGAGTGAAAAACCTTTGCATCGCTTGATGATGGCGCAAGATACCGGTAGCGCTATCATCGGAGCGGTGCGAGCAGATTTTTACTGGGGTACGGGTGATCAAGCAGGAGAATATGCTGGCAGAATGAAGCAGCAAGGGCGTATGTGGGTATTGTTGCCACGTTAAAGTATTACTATTAGAGCGTTTACTTAAAAGAGGTTGTGATGAGTGATGAAATGATTTTGACGTCGGTGACCGATCGAGTGGCTTTGATCACTCTTAATCGACCTAAAGCGCTAAATGCTTTGAATGATCAATTGATGGATGAGTTGGGCGCCGCACTTTTAAAGTTTGATGCAGATGATCAAATTTCTTGCATGGTCATTACTGGCAGTGAAAAAGCTTTTGCTGCAGGTGCAGACATTGGGGGAATGGCCAACTTCAGTTTCAATGATGTGTATCAAGGCGATTACATCACCAAGAATTGGGAAACCATTCGTCGCATTCGTAAACCGGTGATTGCTGCTGTGTCTGGATTTGCTTTGGGTGGTGGCTGTGAATTAGCGATGATGTGCGATTTTATTATTGCGGCAGATAACGCTAAGTTTGGACAACCTGAAATTAAATTAGGTATCTTGCCTGGTGCCGGTGGCACACAACGTTTGCCTAAGGCAGTATCAAAATCAAAAGCCATGGACATGTGCTTGACAGCCCGCATGATGGATGCCCAAGAAGCTGAAAGAGCTGGCTTAGTGTCAAGGGTTGTACCCGCTGAGCGCTTGATGGAAGAGGTTATGAGCGCAGCAAAAACTATTTCAGAGATGTCTTTGCCGATTGTGATGATGGTCAAAGAAAGCATCAACGCATCCTATGAATCCTCTTTGAGTGAAGGTATTCGTTTTGAGCGCCGTTTATTTCATGCAGCATTTGCCACAGAAGATCAAAAAGAAGGCATGAAGGCTTTTTTAGAAAAGCGACCCGCAAAATTCAAACATCAATAAATTTATGGAATTTAATAATTTCTTCAAAAGACTTACCTTGAAATCATTCAAGCAACTTGGGTTTGTTTTCTTGGGAATCTTTTTCTTGAGTTCCTGTGCGATTGTTGATGTTGCCAAAAAGAATGTTCCACCTGCAGAGAATGTTGAAAAGTTTTCAATCCTCAATGAGGGTAGCAAACTACCCAAAGCATGGCAAATTTGGCGAGTAACTCCACAGAAAAATAAAACCCAGTACACCTTAAAAAATTATCAAGGTCGCACGGTTCTACATGCTAGTGCAGATGTGGCGGCTTCTGGTTTGGTTTTACCGCTGACACCAAGACCTGCTGCTCATAAAGTTTTATCGTGGGAATGGAAAGCCATGAGCTTGATTGCTGATGCAGACAATCAGGAGTCAAGCAAAGACGATGCACCCTTGAGAATCGTGGTGGCATTTGATGGCGATAAAACAAAATTGCCTCTGAGAGATCAGATGGTTTTTGAAATGGCAAAAATCATCAGTGGCCACGACATGCCTTATGCAAGTCTGATGTATGTGTGGTCATCCAAGAATCCATTAGAAGCAGTCATCCCCAGCCCTAGAACATCTAGAATTAAGATGATTGTTGTGAACAATAGCAATGATCAACTAGGTGTATGGCAAAAGCACCAACGAGATTTATCAAAAGACTATCAATCTGCTTTTAATTCGCCGCCCGGAAAAATAATTGGCTTGGGAGTGATGACTGATTCAGACAACACCAAAACCAAGGTCAATGCAATTTATGGTGACATTGAATTAAAGAAAGTTTCGACAAAGAAATAAAGATCAAGTGTCTTTGAGTAGACCTCTAAAAAGATCCTTACTTAGAATCTAAATAACGCTCTACCAAACGAACCCAGTAAGTGCTTCCCAGTGGCAGCAATTGATCATTGAAGTCATAACTAGGGTTATGGAGTTGGCAAGGGCCAAGGCCATGACCTTGTGAGCGATGATCGCCATCACCATTACCAATGAAGACATAGCAGCCTGGTTTTTCTTGAAGCATGTAAGCAAAATCTTCTGCGCCCATGGTCGGATCAACTCTTGGATTTACGTGGTGCTCGCCAACCAAGTCTTTCATGACATCAATCGCAAATGCGGTTTCTTTTTCATGATTGATGGTGGGTGGGTAGTTTCTAGAAAAAGTCACTTCTGCAGAGCAGTCAAAGGCTTGAGCTGTGGCGCTGGCAATTTGATGTAATCGTGTTTCAATTAAATCAAGAACTTCGAGCGTGAAGGTTCTGACCGTTCCACCAATCCAAGCACTGTCAGGAATGATATTGCTGGCGTCTCCCGCATGAAATTGAGTGATCGACAAAACTGCTGCATCAACCGGGCGCTTGTTGCGCGTGATGATGGCTTGCAGTGAGCCAATGATTTGACTGGCGGCAAACACAGGATCAGCGCTGTTGTGCGGCAGGGCAGCGTGACCACCTTTACCTTTGACAGTAATCTGAAATTCATTGCTAGAAGCCATCATGGGACCTGGCGTAACTGCAAAGTCACCTACTGGAATACCTGGCCAATTGTGCATACCAAAAACAGCATCACAGGGAAATAAATCAAAAAGGCCATCACGAATCATTTCTCTGGCACCACCACCACCTTCTTCAGCCGGTTGAAAAATGAGATAAACCGTGCCTTTGAACGCGCGATGCTGTGCAAGATATTGGGCTGCACCCAACAACATGGCCACGTGACCATCATGACCGCAAGCGTGCATCTTTCCAGGGTGCTGGGAAGCATGTTCAAAATGGTTGTGTTCTTGAAGTGGTAGCGCATCCATGTCTGCACGCAAACCAATACTGCGACCTTTACCTTGGGAACCTTCAATGATGCCTACAACACCAGTTTTGCCTAAGCCGCGATGAATCTTGATGCCCCAAGACTCTAATTTTTGTGCCACCACATCAGACGTGCGTTTTTCTTCAAAGCACAACTCTGGGTGTGCATGAATATCGCGGCGAATTGCTTGAATTACTTCTGCAGATTCTAAGATTTCTGGTAATAATTTCATAAGCTATCAATGATGAGTGTCTTAACCCTAATCATAGCTCTTATAAGGGACGGATGCTAAATACTTGTTAATTAACCAAGTTTGGTACAGTGTTTATATAGCAGGCAATCAATAGTGACTTTATAAAGGAAATGCCTTGAATCAAGACAAGCCTTGGTTGAGTAGTTATCCGGATGGGGTTCCGCATCAAGTAGACGGGACCCAATTTGAGTCATTGAATGATTTATTTGCCCAATCATTCAATCAATACGGCTCAAGGCTTGCCTTTGATTGCATGGGCAAAAAAATCACCTACAAAGAATTAGATGAATTGTCTTGGCAATTTGCCGCTTATCTGCAGTCTTTAGGTTTGAAAAAAGGTGATCGAATTGCCTTGATGATGCCGAATCTTTTGCAGTACCCCATCGCTTTATTAGGATCTTTGAGGGCGGGTTGCGTCGTTGTGAATGTCAACCCAATGTATACCGCGCGTGAGCTTACCTATCAATTGAATGATTCTGGTGCTGATGCACTGGTGATTCTAGAAAATTTTGCTCATGTTTTTCAAAGCATTCAAGATCAAG
>CAMBJN010000020.1 GCA_945867755.1 Polynucleobacter meluiroseus | reverse complement strand
GAAATTTGCGCTGGATGTGAATCAAGCCTTGGATGCCTGCGGCTATCCTTTGTGCAAGGGCAATGTGATGGCGAGTAACCCAAAGATTTGCCTGAGTGAAGCTGAATGGTTAGAGCGATTCTCGCACTGGATAGAGAACGGCACACCTGAAGATCTTTTAAATGCGAGCATTTATTTTGATTTCCGTTTGGTGGCGGGCAATCCTGATTTGTTAGTGGAAATGAAAAACACCGTCGTTCAAAAAGCCAAAGCAATGCCGAGGTTCATTAAGTTATTGGCTGATAACTCATTGAGTAGAAAAGTTCCTATCAGTTGGCATGGTGGAATTGACACGATCAAGATTGAAGATAAGGAATGCATTGATTTAAAACTTCATGGCACTGCCATTTTGGTTGATGCTGCCCGTATTTATTCCTTGGCTCATGGGATTGGTGACACCAATACCAGAGACCGATTGATTGCAGTTGGTCTTGCCCTGGGTATCCCAGAGCGTGAATATTTGGCGTGGGTGTCAGCTTTTGAATTTCTGCAAATGTTGCGTTTATCGGTGCAAATTGATTCTCATCCAATTGGTGGAAATTTCAATGCGCTCGAATTGAGTAGCTTGAACAATATTGATCGCAGAATTTTGAAGGAGTCTCTGAGGGCCACCAGAGATTTACAGCAGCGCATTGAATTAGATTACGGTCGTTAAGATGTTTTGGTTAAAGCGCTTATTTGGGCAGGCCCCGGTCATCAATCAAAATCGCTGGGTGGTTTTAGATGTTGAAACCAGTGGCTTGGATCCAAGACAGGATCGTTTGTTGGCGATTGCTGCTGTGTGCATTCATCTGAATGAGGATCAAAGCTTAAAAATCGATATTTTTGATAGTTTTGAAGCTGTCTTAAAGCAAGATTTGGCCTCAGACAAAGACAATATCTTGTTGCATGGCATTGGGGCTCAGGCCCAAATGATGGGGGAAAACCCTCAACAGGTATTGCAAAATTTTGAGCGTTGGGTGGGGGATGCCCCTTTATTTGCTTTTCATGCGGCTTTTGACGAGTCGATGATTCAAAGGGCCTATCAATATCAGCTTGGATACAAGCTTAAAAACGCCTGGATTGACGTTGAGCCTTTGGTTTCAGCCTGCTATCCCGAGGTGAAGGCCAGATCCCTGGATCAGTGGATGGAGCACTTGGGGATTGAGTGTGCAGTGCGTCATCAAGCCGCCGCAGATACCTTCGCAACCGCTGAATTAATCCTGCAATGTTGGCCCAAACTCCAACCTTTGGCCTCAACGATTGATTTGATTGAAAAATTGGCCCGAGAGTCCCGCTGGTTACCCCGAAATTGAGTTTGTAAGCCCCATGGTAAATACCTGTAAGTTTGGCTTAAGAAATTGATTTATATAAGAAAAATAGGGTAACTACTTATTCTCTCTTTACCCAAAGAAATCCATAGTACGCATGTTGATAGAAATGCCCCAAATAGGGGTGTAAATCCTTGAGGTAAGAATTTGATTCAGTTTTTGAATGTGTTGCAGTTGGTTTTGTATATCGGTGGTTTGGCTTTAGTGGGTCAAGCAATTCTTTATGCGATTGTTGGTAACAAAAGAGAAACCAATATGTTTTATCAATTGTTTGTGGTCTTGAATAAACCTTGGGTAGCGATTGCCAAGTTGATTTCACCAAAAATGGTTGCAGAGCGACACATTCCAGTGGTGGCCTTTTGTGTTGTTTCAGTTTTGTATATCGCAGTGACTCTGGCCAAGATTGAGCACTGTGTATCGATAGGGATGGTTGGTTGTAAATGATAAAAATCGATTTCAAATGGCAGTTGCATAAATGGCGAGCCGTCACGTTCATCGTGCTTGGGCGCAGGTCTTGGGCGACTGAAACATTTGAAGACATGTTGGCTGACTACCCAAATGATGCTTATGCATTAGGTAGCTTGGCTCATCTGTATGCGGAAGCTGGCAATAAACAAGCTTCTATCAATATGTATAAAAAATTAGTGGCCAAGCCAGATGCTCCTGCATTCGCTTGGTACAACCTCGGCTTTCAACAGGAAGAATTAAAGCAGATTGATGATGCTGAATTCAGTTTCCGTCGTGCTCTTGAATTAGATGAAAAATTGGACATGGCCTGGTATGGCCTAGGTCTGGTCCTAATTCAACAGCAGCGCTTTGAAGAGGCGATTAAAGCCCTTAAGCGCAACACCCAATTGCAGCCTATGAGTCCTTACGCTTGGTATCAATTAGCGCGGGTTCATATGGATCGTCAGCAACCTGAAGAGGCGGTGAAGATCATTCGCCATCTCAAAGGGTTTGAGCCTAAATTTGCCGCTCAATTAGAGCGGGAAACTGGGCTTGAAGTGAAAGCTTCTTGACAAAACGCGGTTCGGTTGCAAGCTGGAAGTGAAATTCTGGTGGATCGCAAAGGGTTCCGGGGAAACCTGGTTTTAAAGTAACAACGAGGAGAAACTGTTATGCAATTAACGGAATCGCACCGCCAGTATTGGGCAAAAAACCTAAGAGTCACAGCAATTTTGTTGGCTATTTGGTTTGTTGTCACTTACGTGGTTAGCTACATGGCTCGTGACCTAAGCTTTTCATTCTTTGGCTGGCCTTTCAGCTTCTGGATGGGCGCTCAAGGTTCATTGGTCGTTTACGTATTAATTATTGTCTACTATGCTCATTACATGAACAAATTAGACCAAGAGCACGGATGTGCTGAAGAAGAGGGGGACTAATCATGGCTGGAATGACTCCTAATAGCGAGACTGGTGGCGTGTTTAGTGCTTCATCAAACTCTGCTTTTAAAAAACAACTAAACAAAATCTACGGTTGGTACGTTGGCGGTTTCGTTTCATTTGTGGTGATTCTTGGAATCGCAGAACAAATGGGATTAACTCGCGCATGGATCGGCTACGCATTCTTGGCTGGAACTGTATTGCTCTATGCCGGTATCGGTTTTGTGAGCCGTACAAACGATGCTGCTGAGTACTATGTAGCTGGTCGACGTGTTCCTGCTATGTATAACGGTATGGCGACAGGTTCAGACTGGATGTCTGCAGCTTCCTTTATCGGTATGGCTGGTACTCTTTACTTAACAGGTTACAGCGGTCTTGCCTTCATCATGGGTTGGACAGGCGGTTACTGTTTGGTGGCCTTGTTCCTTGCTCCATATCTACGTAAGTTTGGTCAGTTCACTATTCCTGACTTCTTAGGCGCCCGTTATGACGGTAATTTAGCTCGTTTCATCGGAATTTTTGCTGCAATCTTGTGTTCATTCACATACGTTGTTGCTCAGATCTACGGTGTGGGCTTGATCACAACACGTTTGACAGGCGTTACATTTGAAGTAGGTATTTTCTTGGGCTTGGCAGGTATCTTGGTTTGCTCTTTCTTGGGTGGTATGCGCGCTGTTACTTGGACTCAAGTGGCTCAGTACATCATCTTGATCATTGCTTACATGATTCCTGTGGTTTGGTTGTCAGTGAAACAAACTGGTTTCCCAATCCCTCAATTAGTTTACGGCTACCAGCTTGAAAAAGTGACAGCTCGTGAAGCAGAGTTGCTGAAGGATCCAAAAGAGCTAGAAGTTATTGCTGTGTTCAAAGGGCGTGCAGATGCTTTTGGTGAAAAACTAAAAGACATTCCAGTTGCTCTAGCTGCTGATAAAGCTGCTGCAGAGAAGAAAGTAGCTGATCTTAAAGCTGCTAATGCTCCTGCTGCTGATTTGGCTGCTGCTGAAAAAGCATTGGCTGCTGTTCCTAAGGACGAAGCTGCTGCTAAAGACGCATGGACCAAAGCAAGGGCTGCAAACACTGCAAGAACTGCGCCTTTGGCTGGTATGCCACGTCACGCAGCGCAGTTTACTGGTGATCCAAATGGCGATGACAAGGCAAAAGCTGCTTACGACACATCACGTCGTAACTTCCTAGCTTTGATTTTCTGCTTGATGGTTGGTACAGCTGCATTGCCACACATTTTGATGCGCTTCTACACAACTCCATCTGTGAAGCAAGCTCGTGAATCTGTGTCATGGTCATTGTTCTTCATCTTCTTGTTGTACTTCACAGCTCCTGCGCTAGCAGTGCTTGTTAAGTATGAGGTGTTCAGCGTTCTCGTTGGCACACCATTCGATAAGCTACCAGCATGGATCGGAAGCTGGGCAGCGGTTGATCCAACTTTGTTACAAGTAGCTGACGTGAACAAAGACGGTATCTTCCAATTGGGTGAGATGAGAATCGGTGGCGACATCATCGTGTTAGCAACTCCAGAAATCGGTGGCTTGCCATACGTTATTTCAGGCATGGTTGCTGCGGGTGGTTTGGCTGCTGCGTTGTCTACAGCTGACGGCTTGTTGTTGACGATTGCTAACGCTTTGTCTCATGACTTGTACTACAAGATGATTGATCCAAATGCTCCGGCAAGTCGTCGTGTGGCAATTTCTAAGGCATTGTTGTTGGTCGTTGCTCTAGCCGCTGCTTATGTGGCATCTCAGAAACCAGCTGACATCTTGTTCTTGGTTGGCGCTGCGTTCTCATTCGCTGCCGCTGCTTTCTTCCCAGCTTTGACATTGGGTATTTTCTGGAAGCGTGCATCTAAGTGGGGCGCATGTGTGGGTATGGTCGCTGGTCTTGGTATCACTATGTACTACATGGTGACCACACAACCATGGTTGCGCGGTGTATTCGGCGTAACATCACCAGTTGAACTTTGGTACGGTATTGCACCAATTTCAGCCGGTATCTTCGGTGTACCATTAGGTTTTGCTTTGATTATTTTGGTCAGCTTGGTAACACCAGCTCCAAATAAAGAAGTTCAAGACTTGATCGACCACGTACGTTACCCAACTTTGAAGTAATCAATTGATTCTTAATTGACGAAACATTGGTGATGCCCTTCGGGGCTCACATTAAAACCCGCCTCTCGAGGCGGGTTTTTTCTTATATAGTCATGCTTATGGATACAAATCAAAATAGGCGTTTTGCAGGAGTTGCTCGTTTATATGGCGAGCCTGGTTTACGGGCCTTTGAGAAGGCGCACGTGCTCGTTGCTGGCTTAGGTGGTGTTGGCTCTTGGGCTGTCGAGGCGCTGGCCAGAAGCGGCATTGGTGAGCTGACATTGATGGACTTTGATCACATTGCTCTAAGCAATGTGAATCGTCAGCTGCATGCGATTGAAGATAACTTTGGTAAGTCAAAATCAGAAGCCATGGCCGAACGGGTCAGGCAGATCAATCCACTGATTAAGCTCAACGTCATTGATGAATTTTTAACGCTGGACAATCTTGATGAACATTTGCGCAAAAATGCAGAAAATCCATACTTTGTGGTGCTTGATGCCACGGACGATGTGAAGATGAAAATTGCTTTGGCGGCTTATTGTGAAGCCAGAGATGAAATTGGTAGAGCCAGAGGCACCCAACAACAAGGTGATAAAAAATCATCAACGATTGCTTTGGTGATTTGTGGTGGGGCTGGTGGCAAGCTTGATCCAAGTCGCATCAAGGCTGCTGACTTGGCTAAAACAACCCAAGATCCAGTCTTATCAAAGATCAGACATGCATTGCGCAAAGAGTATGGCTTTAGCAATGATCCTAAAAAGAAGTTAGGTATTACAGCGATTTATTCTGATGAGCCAAGACAAGGTGTGGCCAGTGGTGGCTTGTCTTGTGCAGGTTATGGTTCGGCTGTCACCGTGACAGCGACCTTTGGATTTATTGCCGCTGCCGAGGTACTCAAGCTGCTACAAAAACAGCAGTTAAAGTTAACAGCCTAAAACGGTAATAAAGTGTTGGCTTTGGCTTTGGAGTTAGTGATCAGCGAACGTTTTTGGCGATGTGAGCCAAAGACTCTTCAACCTGGTCGACCAAAATAAGGCAAACATCACCTGCTTGGAGTTGAGATAAAGCTTGGTCAATGGCTAAAAACTCACCGTGGAATTCTTGAATTTTTTTCACTTGCTTTGAGGCCATCAAACCCTCTCGCATGATGCCAATCACTTCACCATCAGGACGACCGCGTTGACATTGGTCTTCATAGAGAATGACGTGATCAAAGTACTGACCAAGAATTTCTGTTTGGCGTCGTAAGTCTTCATCGCGACGATCACCAGCTCCACTGATCACAACCATGCGTTTCTTAGCAGGCATGTTGATGATGGTTTCTGATAGGGCTTTGATTGCATCTGGGTTGTGACCGTAATCAGCAATCACAGTGGCACCCTGGTGTTTGAATAAATTAAAACGTCCTGGAACTGTTTGAGAGTCACTCACAAAGGAAGCTAATGCCTCAGCAATCGTTTCCCAAGGAATATTCAAAGCCCACGCTGCGCCAACCGCGGCCAATACATTCTCAACCTGAAAGCTGATGCTGCCGTTGACAGTGACAGGCACTTGGTTCAAATCGATGTGGAATTCTTTTTTACCTTCGCTGGCAACGATTTTGTTGTTTTCAACAAAAACCACTCGCAGACCTTGAGCGCGATGCTTTGCCATCACCGGGTGCTGAATGTCTCTAGCGAAGAATGTCACTTGACCTGGGCAAGACTTGGCCATCTTTGCAACCATTGGGTCGGCAGCATTTAGAACCGCCATGCCGTTGCTTGCCACATTTTGAACAATCACACGTTTAACCGCAGCTAACTCTGATGTGGTGTTGATGTAGTTCATGCCAAGGTGATCACCTTGACCCAAATTAGTCACGATTGCTACATGGCAGCGGTCAAAGCCTAAGCCTTCACGCAAAATACCGCCCCGTGCGGTCTCTAAAACAGCGGCATCAACGTCCGGGTGCATTAAGACATTGCGCGCGCTCTTAGGGCCGCTACAGTCGCCTGTGTCGATTCTTTTGCCATTCACGTACACGCCGTCTGTGCCGGTATGACCGACGCGCAAACCTTGACGCTCAAACAAATGACTCATTAACTTGACGGTGGTGGTTTTGCCATTGGTGCCTGTGACAGCCACAACCGGAATTCGACCATCATCTTCTTTGCCAAACATCGTTGAAATAATGGCTTCACCCACTGGGCGACCTTTGCCATAGGAAGGGTGTAAGTGCATGCGCAAGCCAGGTGCCGCATTGACTTCAACAATGCCACCACCTTGTTCTTCGAGCGGTCTGTAAACATTGTCACAAACCACATCGACTCCGCAAATATCCAAGCCAACCATTTGCGCTGCTGTAACCGCTGAAGCGGCAAGGTCTGGGTGCACATCATCCGTGACATCCGTTGCTGTGCCACCGGTGCTTAAGTTTGCATTGTTGCGCAAGGTGACGCGCAGACCTTTAGGAGGAATGGAGTCTGGGGTGAGTTGCTGTTTTTTAAGAGTAGCAATGGCGATTTCATCAATTCGAATTTTGCTCAAAGAAGTCGCGTGTCCATCACCTCTGAGGGGATCCTTGTTGATCTCTTCAACCAATTCACGAATGGTATTTTTGTTATTGCCAATCACGTAAGGAGGTTCGCGGCGAGCTGCTGCCACCAATTGACCACCGATGATCAAAAGACGATGGTCATGCCCTGGCATATAACGCTCAACGATCACTTCAGAAGAAATCGCAGAGGCTGCCTTAAAGGCAATATCGATTTGTTCGCGGTTATCTATGTTGACCGCAACACCTTTACCTTGATTGCCATCACGTGGCTTAACTGCCACTGGAACTTTGATTTCTAAATAGGCTTGCCATGCTTCTTCTGAGGTGGTCACAATTTTGCCCATAGGTACTGGGACACCAGCAGCATGGAGTAAATCTTTGGTTAATTGTTTATCTTGGGCAATTGATTCTGCAACCGCGCTGGTAGAGCTTGTTTCTGCCGCTTGAATACGGCGTTGTTTACTGCCCCAGCCCAGTTGAACCATACTACCTTCAGTTAAACGGCGGTAAGGAATGCCGCGCGCAATAGCTGCCTCAACAATTGATCCAGTACTTGGCCCTAGGCGGATGTCCTCGTCCAGATCCCTTAATTGCTTTAAGTACTCATCAAGATGTGAACCGTTATCAATCAGCGCTGAGCGACAGAGCTGCATGGCCAAATCAAGTGCTAAGCGGCCCACTTTTTCTTCGGAGTATTCAACCACCACAATGTACACACCATCATCTGGTGTTGACATGGTTCTACTGAATGTGATGGGGCAGCCCGCTTGAGCTTGTAGGTCTCTTGAGCAAACCTCTAAGGCGTGAGCCAAAGAAACAGTTTCATTTTGTGTGTGAGGGCGTAACGGGCCCAGCTGTGGAAAGCGTTCACGCAAGCGAGTTTCAAAACCAGAAATATTGGTGATGATTTTTTCGTTTTCTTCGCATTTAACTAATGCCTCTAGAGCGGTGTGCTTACCCCAAAAATTAGGACCTCTGAGAGCGCGTATGCGAATTAATTCCATGATCGGCTATTGGTAAGTTTGAAGACCCGCAGCAATGATGTCTTTGGGTGTATTCAAAGACCACGCTGCAGCGACAGCAGCCAGAATACTTTCTAGGGTATTTGTTTTACTACTGGCTTGTAAGAGGGGAATGTTGGCGGTACTGATGAGTGGGTAGCGATCACTGCCTGTGGCTAGGATGATCATATTGTTCTCAGTGAACAAGGCTCGACCACCTTTTTGTAAATGTTTTTTGGTGTGCTCATTAGGACCATATTTACTAAAGAAAATCACTTCACCATCGGATAGTTCAGCCATTTTTACAACGGCTTCATCATCTGCATTAAGAACAGAGCATCCGTTAGTCAATACAACGTCTACTTGAGTTCTAAGAACGTTATAAATTTGTTCGGGTTCAGTGATTGAGCATTCTGGTACTGTGTCTAGCGGATCTAAATTGGTGACCACACCAACAGAACAACGATCGTATGCCAAACCTTCGTTCAAAATTGTGCGACTGTCGTTTTCAATGACTGCTGCCTCAACCTGACGGTTGAGTAAGATTCGGTTCGCACTGATCCAGTTGGCGCAATTGCCCTGAGTTTGAAGTCGATGATTAAAGTAGGCCCCTTTGCTACAAGCCAAACCTACTTTCATGCCGGTCAATTGCAAGAGGTGAGTGGTGAGTTGCGCCACCATGGTCTTGCCGCGAGAGCCTGTGATACCAACAATCGGAATACGTCCATTCGCATTGTTCGGGAAGAGGTGATCAACGATTGCGGCACCGACTGGTTGGGGTTCACCAACACCAGGCTTGAGGTGCATGATCAAACCTGGGCCCGCATTGACTTCAACGATGGCGCCACCTTGATCTTCAAGAGGTCTAGAAATATCTTCAGCCACGATATCAACGCCTGCAATGTCTAGACCAATCACTCGTGCCGCCAAAGCAGCTTGTTCGGCCACTGATGGGTGAACCAAGTGAGTGACTTCAAAAGCCATGTTGCCAGATGCTTGAACCAGAACATCATGACCTAACTCGGGTACTGAATCCAAGGTGAAATTTTGACGAGCGAGTTCTAATTCTAGTTTTGTATCAAAGACAACAGGGCTCAAAGGCAGTATCTCGGCATCACCGCGGCGAGGGTCGGTGTTGATCTCTTGTTCAATCAGTTCGCGAATACTTCTTTTACCATCGCCCTTGGCCCAAGCTGATTCGCCTTTGGCAGCAGCAACCACTTTTTTGCCAACCACCAATAGGCGATGTTCGTTGCCTGGAATGTAGCGCTCTACGATCACGCCATTACCTTCTTTTAAGGCGTCGTCATAAGCTTTTTTAATCTGCGCTTGATCTGATAGGTTGATGAACACACCCCTGGCGTGATTGCCATCATAGGGTTTGACCACCACAGAGCCATCAATGTCTTGAGCAGCTGCCCAGGCATCTTCAGCGCTATCAACCATGCGACCTTCAGGAACTTGTACACCACAAGCGGCCAAGAGAGATTTGGTTAAGTCTTTGTCTTTTGAAATACCCTCAGCAATCGCGCTGGTCAAATCTGTTTCTGCTGTCCAAATTCTGCGTTGTTTATTGCCGTAACCTAATTGCACCAAATTGCCTTCAGACAATCTGGTTGCAGGAATTTTCTTTTCTCTGGCTGCATCAACAATGCACGCAGTGCTGGGACCTAAATAAAGACTGTCGACCATGTCTTCAATTTCTTTGATCGCCGCTGGCACGTCAAATGGACGATCTTCAATCGCAGCCATCACCAAATCACGTGCGTGATAAAGTGCTTTTTCAGTGATCTTTTCATGCCAAGCGCGCACCACCACTTTATAAACACCGCGCTTATTGGTCTCGCGAGCTTTGCCAAAGCCTCCTGGCATGCCAGCAAGATTTTGAAGTTCTAAGGTGATGTGCTCAAGAATATGAGCTGGCCACGTGCCTTCTTCAAGCCTTTTGATAAAGCCACCGCGCTCTTCGTAAGAGCAGCGATGTTCAATCAAGCTAGGAAGCCAAGCCACCAGCCTATCAGTAAAGCCTGGCAGGGTGTTTGAGGGATAATCCTCAAGATCATGTATATCGACCCAAGCTTCTAGAACCGGGCGATAAGTCCACATGCTGGGTCCTTTGAGAACCTTTATATCTATGATTTCTATAGTTTTTATAGTCATGTGGGGCTAAAGTGCCAAAAATACCTAATTGTACTTTCTCGTTTAACGATTTGGGGAATCTTTGGTTGACAGAAAAAGGTAAATATTTTGATTGGCAAATTTGCGATAATTACCGACAAATAAAGATATAAAGACATCCTTGACCTCTACCGCTATTAACACCCCCAACACTGTGCATGGCCACTCAGACTCTTTTGAGCGCTTGTCAAATGAGTTGCGTCGCGCTGTTGCTCAGACCTTGAATGCCAACGAATCAGTGATTGCTGTTTTAGAGTTGGATCTCAATGAGCAACTTCATTTTTCAAAGGGCTTGGTTTGCTTGACCAATCAAGGTTTGATTGCCAGCCAAGAAGATTTCTCATCATGGTCGAGATGGTCTTTTTCTGATCATCTGAAATTACAGTTACATGATCATGCCGGAGTGGCAAATTTAGAGTTAATTGATCAGTCTGGAAGATTGGCTAATTGGCGATTCACATTGGCACAAAATCCTGTGGCCCATCGCGTGGTTCAACATTTTCAAGTTGAGTTGGCCAAGTCTTTAGGGAAATTTAAGCCTGAGCTGGCTGAGGCTACGCAGCCGCTGTGCCCAACTTGTTGGGTGCCGCTACCACCTGACCAAGACGAGTGCCCAGCTTGCAGTTCGGAAAACTTAACGCCGCCATCCACTTGGACTTTGTTAAGGCTTTGGCGCTTTGCCAAACCATACAAAGGGCAGTTGTTGGCAGGCTTTGCTTTAACTCTTGCCTCTACTGCAGCAACATTGGTACCGCCATATCTGACCATGCCATTGATGGATGATATTTTGTTGCCATATCAAAATGGTCAAGATATTGATGTCAATCTAACCCTGATTTACTTGAGTGCTTTGCTTGCCGCTGCGATATTGGCTTGGGTATTAGGTTGGGCCAAAACCTATATTTTGGCTTTGGTGAGCGAACGCATTGGCGCCGATCTTCGAACCACCACTTACCAACATTTGATGAAGCTGTCATTGGAATATTTTGGTGGCAAAAGAACGGGTGATTTGATGGCCCGCATTGGCTCAGAATCAGATCGCATTTGCTTGTTCTTATCAATGCATCTATTAGATTTTGCAACTGATGTCTTGATGATTTTGATGACGGCTGTGATCTTGATTTCAATCGATCCTTGGTTGGCTTTGGTGACATTGTTACCTTTGCCATTTATTGGGTGGGCCATTCATGTGGTGCGAGATAAGTTGCGTTACGGCTTTGAAAAAATAGACCGTATTTGGTCAGAGGTCACCAGCGTATTGGCTGACACAATTCCAGGTGTTCGTGTGGTGAAAGCCTTTGCTCAAGAAGAGCGTGAGTCTGATCGTTTTAAATTGGCCAATGAGCATAACTTGGCTGTGAATGATCGAGTCAATAGGGTTTGGGCCCTGTTCTCACCGACCATTACTTTGTTAACAGAAATAGGATTGTTGGTGGTTTGGGCTTTCGGTATTTGGCAAATAGCAAACGATGCCATCACCGTTGGTATGTTGACGGCATGTCTGGCCTACATCGGACGTTTTTATACCCGCCTTGATTCTATGAGTCGTATTGTTGCTTTCACTCAGCAGGCGGCTACGGCATCCAAACGTATTTTTGATATTTTGGATCATGTGTCCAGTGTTCCAGAGCCAACTCAGCCGGTCAAGCTAACAAAAGTAGAAGGCCTCATAGAATTAAATAATGTGGGCTTTAGGTATGGTAATCGCTCGGTGACTCGAGGCATTAATTTAAAGATTGCTCCCGGTGAAATGATTGGCTTGGTTGGTCACAGCGGCTCTGGTAAGAGCACTTTGGTCAATTTGATTTGTCGCTTTTATGACGTGGCAGAAGGCACGATTCGATTGGATGGTGTCGATATTCGTTCAATTGCTGTGGCTGACTATCGCAGGAATATTGGTTTGGTTCTGCAAGAGCCATTTTTGTTCTTTGGCACGATTGCTGAAAATATTGCCTACGGCAAACCAAATGCTACTCGGGCCGAAATTATTTCGGCCGCACGTGCAGCTCACGCCCATGAATTTATTTTAAGGTTGCCACACGGCTATGACTCTTTGGTTGGTGAGAGAGGTCAGTCTTTGTCTGGTGGTGAAAGACAGCGCATCTCGATTGCAAGAGCTTTGTTGATCGACCCGCAGATTTTGATATTGGATGAAGCCACCTCATCAGTGGATAGCACGACTGAAAAAGAAATACAAAAAGCTTTGGATAATTTGGTCAAGGGTCGAACCACGATTGCTATTGCGCACCGTTTATCAACATTACGCAAAGCAGATCGATTGATTGTCTTAGATAGGGGTCAAATCATCGAGCAGGGTGGGCATGACCAGCTCATGGCTTTGAATGGCGTTTATCGTCGGATGTATGAGACTCAGGCTAGACAAGCCATGGACGCAGTTGATGTGGAGTTGGGGGTGAGTAATGGATAATTCCATGAAGAACTTCACCCTATCAAAAAATACCTTTGGACAGCTGTGCCTTCAAGCTGAGAGCGGTCAATTTTATGAGCAGGTATTGCCAGTTAAAGCCTTCCCAATCAGCCTGCCAGAACAATGCATTGCGATCGTTGACCGTGATGGTCATGAACTGGTTTGGTTGGACGACCTGAATCAAATTAGCGCTGACAATCAGCGCATGATCAAAGAGGAGTTGGCCCATAGAGAGTTCATGCCAGTGTTAAAAAAGATTACTGTAGTCTCTTCATTTGCAACCCCTAGTACTTGGGACGTTGAGACCAGCAGGGGCACCACCCAATTTATTTTAAAAGGCGAGGAAGATATCCGCCGTATCAGTAAAGATACCTATTTGATTTCTGATAATCATGGCGTTCAATATCTGATAGAAAATATTCAGTTATTGGATAAATACAGTCGCAGATTGTTGGATAGATTCTTATAAAAAAATGACAACAAATCAAACCAATATTCACTTTGAGTCTCGTGGGATTGAGTTTGTTGTTAACGCCCCTGACGAGTTAAAAGCCCTGCAGACCAGTATGCGCAAGCACCTGGAAAGCTTGCAACTTTGGCAGCACGTAGATGTTGTTTCTTTAAATGGCGGCGGGACCTATCAATGCGCCTACAAATTAAAAGAAAACTCTAGAGAACAGTGGGCGCCACATTGGGATACCACTCGCTTGTATTCCACCATGAATATTGATGGTCAAAAAAATACCAAAGATTTGGACAAGGAAATCTTGGTTGCGATGTTGATAACACCGATTCCATTTGTTTTTCCTAGTTTTGATGAGTTAATTTCAGCAATCAGTATTCGTCATCATGTGGTTAATGCTGGTTATAAGGCTGCCCTCAATTTTGATACTGAAGCTGCTGAAAGACCGGTTGACTATTGGTACTACGATGAAGAAGAAGGGTTTTTATTGAAAAAGGGTCAGTCAATCATTGACGGCTTGATCAAGGCCACCCAGCCAACCAGTGACAAAGAGGCGTATTCTTTTTCATGTTATCGAGCGACTGAATATGTGATTTTGCTGAGCATTGCGCAAGAGTTAAAAAATGTGAATCCTGATTTATTAAAGAAAATGGAATTACGTTCTGAGCGAAGTGCAATTCGTTCGGGTGAGTTTCATGAGGCTTTATTAAAGGAATATGGCACTTTAGATAATCCATTCCCGATGAAATATTACGTACCGGGTGATCGTGTGTGGTTTCGTAATCCAGATGATCGTTCCTCGGATGTCACTGGTTATGAGGGGTCCTGGGTCATTTATTTAGGGCATAACTTATTCACCAATTTTTGGAAAAGGGATCAGCCATTCAGCCTAGAGGCAAAGTGTGTGGAGATTTATCACTGGCGAGATGGGGTCTTTGTGGGCGATGATGGTGAGCCGCAAATGAATGAGGAACTTGTTGAGGCTTGCGTTAAAAAATCATTGGCA
>CAMBJN010000019.1 GCA_945867755.1 Polynucleobacter meluiroseus | reverse complement strand
TAAAAAATAAAACAGCATTTTTAAAGAATTTAGATAAGGGAAGTTGTTATGGCAATCAAAGTCGCAATTAATGGTTATGGCCGCATTGGTCGCATGGTGGTTCGTGCCATTTATGAAGAGAAGCGCGATGACATCAAAGTGGTAGCGATCAATGGTTTGGGTGGTATTGATATCAATGCTCACTTGACTCAATATGATTCAGCGCATGGCCGTTTCCCAGGCACTGTCACAGTGGACGGTGATCACATGGTGATCAATGGTGACCGTATTAAGATTTTTTCAACACGCAATCCTTTAGAAACAACTTGGGGTGATTTGGGTGTTGATGTGGTTTTAGAGTGTTCAGGTGCTTTTACTTCAAAAGAAAAAGCCATGGTGCACATTCAGCAGGGCGCTAAGAAGGTGGTTATTTCTGCTCCTGGCGGTAACGATGTTGATGCCACGATTGTTTATGGTGTGAATCACCAGGTGCTGAAAGCCAGTGATCAAGTGATTTCAAATGCGAGCTGCACCACCAATTGTTTGGCGCCAATTGTTAAACCATTGTTGGATTCGATTGGTATTGAATCAGGTTTGATGACCACGATTCATTCATACACGAATGATCAGGTATTGACTGATGTGTATCACAGCGATATGCGTCGCGCCCGTTCAGCCACGATGAGCATGATTCCTACAAAAACAGGTGCTGCGGCAGCGGTTGGTTTGGTATTGCCAGAATTGCAAGGTAAGTTTGATGGTTTCGCGATGCGTGTACCAACGATCAATGTGTCTGTGGTTGATTTGACATTCACACCAAGCAAAGCAACCTCAGTTGAAGAAGTGAATGAGCTCATCAAAAAGGCTAGCGAGAGTGGCCCATTAAAAGGTATCTTGGGCTATAACACCTTGCCTTTGGTTTCTATTGATTTCAATCATGACCCACGCCCAAGTATTTTTGACAGCACTCAAACGCGTGTGTCGAAAGATGGCAAATTGGTCAAGGTATTATCTTGGTATGACAACGAATGGGGATACAGCTGTCAGATGTTGAGGGTGACCAAGGCACTGATGTCTGTTTAATTAATTTGGATAGTAAAGACCAGCCGCTTATTGAAGATATCCGACTATTGGGTCGGATCTTGGGTGATACCATCCGCTTGCAAGAGGGGCGGGATTCTTTTGAAAGAGTTGAATTTATTCGTCGTTTAAGTGTGGCGTATCGCCGTGACGCGAATGAATTAGCTGGTAAAAAATTAGAGAAATATCTTAAAAAGCTCAAGTCAGATGATGCGGTCTCGGTTATTCGAGCATTTAGTTATTTTTCGCATCTGGCAAATATTGCAGAAGATTTGCACCGCATGCGCCGTCGTAAAGCGCGCGAGCAAGATGGGTACATAGGCCTTAAAGGTCAAGATGGCTCCCTTGAGAAAAGTTTTGCTTTGCTCAAGAAGCAGGGTTTACCAATCAAAGATATTCATTCTGCAGTTCAAGAATTTCATATATCACCCGTTCTAACTGCTCATCCTACTGAGGTTCAGCGAGCTAGCTTACTTGATGCTGAGCGAGATATTTTGGACCTTTTGTCTCATAGAGAGGCCTTGAGTAATCCAAGAGATCTGACCGCCAACGAAAAATTATTGCGTGCTAAGGTTTCACAACTTTGGCAAACACGCCTATTACGTTTTTCAACACTGACTGTACAAAATGAAATCGATAATGTGCTGTCTTACTATCCAAGAACTTTGCTAGCTGCTGTCCCCCGTTTGTATGAGGACATTGAAGACTTGCTCAAGACAGATCAGATAGCGCCGATGTTACAGATGGGGCATTGGATTGGTGGGGACCGTGATGGAAATCCCTTTGTGACTGATAAAACGATGACTTATGCCCTTAAAAGGCAAAGCCATGTCATCTTTAAATATTACTTGAACGAGTTAGAGTTATTGGGTAAAGAGTTGTCAATGTCGACTCGCTTGGTATCTGTCAGTAAAGAGCTTATGCAGTTAGCGGATGAGTCTGGAGATCAGCAAGAGCATCGACAAGATGAGCCCTATAGACGAGCCCTGATTGGCGTTTACCGTCGAATCATGGCGAGCATGTTTCGTTTGTCTAGCAAGGCCAATGTTGAGTTCACCTCGGCAGCTAGATTAGGAGAGGGTAAGCCTTACGCTGATGCCCAAGAATTTATTCGTGATTTGTTGGTTATCAAACAATCATTGTTAAAACATCAGGGTGATTTGATTGTTCATTTACGTTTGAAAACATTGATGCGTGTGGCCACTGTATTTGGCTTTCATTTGGCCACTTTGGATTTAAGACAAAGCTCAGATAAACATGAAGGGGCGGTTGCTGAGCTTCTTGAGAAGTCTGGTGTTGAGACATCTTATAAAGAATTGAGTGAGTCAGATAAGCGAGCATGTTTACTTAAGGTGCTGTCAGACCCGCGTCCATTAATAGTCCCTAATATTCAGTATAGTTCTCAGACTCAATCTGAGTTAGATGTTTTTGATGCGGCCAAAACAATCATTGAGTCTTATGGTCGAGATGCTATTCGTCAACACATCATCAGTCATACTGAATCAGTCAGCGATTTACTTGAACTTTTAGTTTTGCAAAAAGAAGCCAGCTTATTGCAAGGCTCTTTGGCAAAAGGTCATTTGGCACTTATACCGGTACCTCTATTTGAAACCATTCATGATTTAGAGCAAGCTGCTCAAATCATGAAAGAGTTCTATGCATTACCGCACATAGCAGATTTGATTGCGCGCAGTGGCAATACCCAAGAAATCATGTTGGGGTATTCAGATAGCAATAAAGACGGTGGTTATCTGACCAGTAACTGGTCCCTCTATCAAGCCACAGAAGAGTTAGTGCAGTTATTCAAGCAATATCAAGGTATTAAATTACGTTTATTCCACGGCAGAGGTGGTACTGTTGGTCGAGGCGGTGGCCCAAGCTACGAGGCAGTTTTATCCCAAGCACCAGGTTCAGTGGCGGGGCAAATTCGTTTGACTGAACAAGGGGAGGTGATCGCAAGTAAATACTCTCATCAAGACATGGCCAGACGTAATTTAGAGGCTTTATTTTCAGCCACCCTCGAAGCTACCTTGATTAAAAATAAACAAAAAATTCCAGAAGAATTTAAAAAGATTGCGCAAGTATTATCAAGCTCAAGCAATAAGGCTTATAAAAAATTAGTTTATGAAAATGGTTCCTTTGCTGATAATTTTTTTGCCATCACTCCCATCAGTGAAATTGCCCACTTAAATTTAGGATCTCGTCCAGCCTCTAGAACAGGTAGTAAGCGCATTGAAGATTTGCGAGCGATACCTTGGAGTTTTTCTTGGGGGCAAAGTCGAATCATGTTGCCAGCCTGGTATGGTTTCGGTAGTGCGATAGAAGAATTTTTATCAAGTAATAAAGTTAAAAATCGACAATTGTTAAGAAAAATGTATGCCGAATGGCCATTTTTTAAATCGCTCCTATCGAACATGGATATGGTGATGGCGAAAGCGGACATGGGGATTGCAAAGCGCTATATGACTTTGAATCCTGATTGGCGTTCAGGCAAGAAAATCAGTCAAGCAATTGAGGAAGAGTGGAATCGAACAGTGGCTGCGTTAGAGGCAATCACTCAAGAAAAAAATCGCCTCAGCCAAAACCCAAGCTTGGCTCGATCTATTAAGCATCGTTTCCCCTACATTGACCCATTGAATCATCTACAAATTGAACTGATTCGTCGTTGGCGAAATGGTCAGCAAGACGATCGAACCAGGTTGGGCATTCATTTAAGTATCAATGGCATTTCTGCTGGTTTAAGAAATACTGGATAAGTTATTCATACGAGCCAACACTGTCAATTTATAGAAACATCAAACCAAAGGAATTCATCATGACAAATTACCTGATTGCCCCTTCCATTCTGTCAGCAGACTTTGCTCGCCTAGGCGAGGAAGTTAGCAATGTCTTGGCTGCCGGGGCTGATTGGATCCACTTTGATGTGATGGACAACCATTACGTGCCTAATTTAACGATTGGCCCTTTGGTATGTGAGGCTATTCGCTCTCACGCGGTTAAGAACGGCCAGTCTGCCTGTATTGACGTGCACTTGATGGTGCAGCCGGTGGATCGCATCGTTCCTGACTTTGCCAAAGCAGGTGCAAACATGATCAGCTTTCACCCAGAAGCCAGCTCTCACGTTGATAGAACTTTGGGTCTCATCAAAGACAGCGGTTGCCAAGCTGGCTTGGTATTTAACCCAGCCACCCCATTGTTTCATTTAGATCATGTTCTAGATAAGATCGACTTGGTCTTATTGATGTCAGTTAATCCTGGATTTGGTGGTCAATCATTCATTCCAAGCACTTTGGATAAATTACGCGAAGCCAAAGCCAAGCTACAAGCTTATGAGGCCAAATCAGGTCGCAAGATTCGTTTGGAAGTTGATGGCGGTGTGAAAGTCGACAATATCCGCGAAATTGCTGCCGCTGGTGCTGATACTTTTGTTGCTGGATCTGCGATTTTTGGTAAACCTGATTACAAAGCCATCATCGACAAGATGCGTGAGGAATTAGAGAAGGTTTAAATCTCAAGAGAGTCATTGGTTTCTTAATTGATGGCTCTTTGAGCTTCGCTGGTAAAAATCATTCGGCTTGGATTGCACCCAAGCAATGAACTTTTGCATCTCAGCTTTTTCTCTGATGGCTTCGGCCGTGTTCAATTCTCTGGCCAATTGTGTTTCAGTGAATAAAGCATGGATTTGCCTGTGGCAAATACGATGCAAATACTCCGTTGCTTTGCCACCCTTTGATTTTGGAACAAAGTGATGCGCATCTTTCTGGCTAGCAGGAATGAGGCGGTCGCAAATAGGGCAGATCAACTCTGTTGCCGAAACTTCTTTCGGAAACGTATTAGCAAGTAGTTTTTGACGAATTTTCCCCAACATGATGGCATCTATCTTAATGTTGGAATAACAAATTTGCTGAATTCGGCTGTATTCATATATACTGTATATATATACAGTATTGCTATGACTCAACCGACCAACCAACTTCTTCATCAAACCAGCTTGAGCCAAGTGCCTCAAGGCTTATCTGGTGATTTAGCGGTCAATGAGACGCCGCTCATCATGCACCCATTATCGGCAGGATTTCCGAGTCCTGCGGCTGATTATGCGGCTGATGGTTTGGATTTGAATAGCTACCTGATACAGAATAAGCCAGCCACTTTCATGTTTACTGTGAGAGGTGAATCAATGATTGTGGCTGGCATCCATCATGGCGATAAGGTGGTCGTTGATCGAGCCTTAAAGCCCAAACACAAAGATATTGTGGTGGCAGTGGTCAATAGCGAATACACCATCAAGCGTTTGTACAAATACAAAGGGCTGATTGAATTGCGCCCAGAAAATCCTGACTACCCTAACATCACATTCAGTGAAGGGCACGAGCTACAAATATGGGGTGTGGTCATTGGGGTGGTCAGACGTTATTCAAGTAGTTCATCTCGGGTCTGATCATGAGCTCCCCCAATCAAAACTCCACCCATGCACCACTGTTTGCTTTGGTGGACGTGAATAATTTCTATGTGTCTTGTGAGCGAGTCTTTGCCCCGCAGTTAGAAAAAACACCCATGGTGGTACTGTCTAACAATGATGGTTGTGCAGTGGCGCGCAGTGCTGAAGTCAAAGCCTTGGGTGTCAAAATGGGTACCCCTTGGTTTCAGATGAAAGATTTGGCCAAGCAGCACGGCATCTTGGCTTGTTCATCTAATTACACCCTGTACCACGATATGAGTCAGCGTGTGGTCGAGATACTGCGACAGTTCACACCCAAGTTAGAGGTCTATAGCGTTGACGAAAGCTTTCTACAAATCGAATCTGTTTTAAATGCACATGAATCTCCCACTCATTTGGGTACTGAGATCAAGCAGCGCATCAAGCAGTGGACAGGTTTGCCTGTGTGCGTAGGCATTGCGCCCAGTAAAACTTTGGCCAAGTTTGCAAACCACTTGGCCAAAAAGAATCCTTCATTCAATGGCGTGTGTGATTTAAGTAATATGCCCAAACAAGATCTTTATCAATGGATGAGTGAAGTATCGGCTGCTGAAGTGTGGGGTATTGGTAGAAAAATTGCCAAACGTTTAGAAGGCATGGGTATCCACACAGTGCTTGATCTGGTGCAGGTGTCTCCGCAAATGATGCGTTTGCAATTTGGAGTGGTGATCGAAAGACTTTGTTACGAGTTACGCGGACTATCTTGCTTGGCCCTGGAAGAAATGGCGCCACCCAAGCAACAAATCATTGCTTCTAGAAGTTTTGGCAAATTAGTGCTCAGCTTGGAAGAATTGGCTGAATCAGTGGCTACACACACAGCCAGGGCCGCTGAAAAATTAAGAGAACAAGCATCATTGACCAGCTCAATCAGCGTCTTCATTCAAACCAATGTGTTCATGAGAAACGAGCCTCAGTACAGTCAAAGTATTCAGATACCTTTGGCACATCCAAGCGATGACACCTTGGTGTTGACAGAGATGGCCATCAAAGGACTGAAAGAAATTTATAAAAAAGGCTTTAGGTACAAAAAAGCTGGGGTGATGTTTGGTTTGATGACTGATAAGCCAGTGGTGCAACAGTCTTTGTTTGAAGATGCTAAAACACGGGGGCAGTCTGTGCGCCTGATGAAAACGCTGGATTCAATCAATACGCGTTATGGCGCACAAACCTTGCGAGTGGCCACTACGGGCACAGATCAAGCTTGGAAAATGAAGTCAGAGAATGTTTCGCCTAAGTACACCAGTCATTGGGATCAGTTGCCTTCGGTGTCTTAACTGAATTAATTATTTCAATGCAATTAACTCAGGCTTGACCACCCGAATTCTTTCGTCCACGTAATAGCCACCATATTCGGTGTAACGCAAATAAACGGTTGAGCATTCTGAGCATTGATGAACCGTGCAACGATTGTATGGATGAAAGCTCACCGCGATTGGGGCATTCTCTGACCAAATGGTCGTACCATTGGGGTGGTATTCATCCCAAATTTCTTCTGCCTCAGGATGTTTAAGAGTGCCGACTGTTTTTAAGCCATCGCGGTCAAAGGTGCTGAGGATTGTTTCCCAACAAGCAAAATCATGTGAGGCACAATGCGAGCACTGTTGTTCATCTTGTTGTGAGGCCAGGGCAAACAACTCTTGAGCATTTAAAACAGGAATCATCGATCTTCATTTCTTAATGAGTGCAGCGCATAAGTGTAGAAAAACCAAAAGCCAGCCAAACAACTAAGACTGGCTTTGACCGGTCATTTCTTCAATCAACTCTTTCACTAAATCAAGGCGAATTTGAGCATTATCAATACTCAATAAGTGATGCTTTTGCGCTGGGGTCAGCGGTAGGATTTCGCACCAACGATTAGCGACCCAGCCGCACTGCTCTAAATCATAAGGTTGGCAAAAAGGCATCTGATTTTCAGGAACCCCTTTTTTCTGTAACGATGCAATGATGGCACCTAAATTATCAGCCAGTTTTTGGTGTTCAGCTTGAATTGGGTGGTTGCCATCTTCAGATAAAAATTCAACTTCGCCCATCCATAAACCATTTTTCTCTCGTTGGCTCTGATGAACTTTAAAACGCCTGGTACCGTGGCATTTAATGAAAAATAAACTAGGCTGTGGCGCATCAAAATAAGTGATGTCTACCAAAGTACCCGTTGGAAAGAACACAGCAGGCTTTTCGCCTGGTTCTGCAATTTCTTTGCCTTCGTCTAAGGTCACAATGCCAAAAGTGGTCGAATTAGCAATGCAGTCTTTGACCATGTCCAAATAACGAACTTCAAAAATCTTCAAATCAAGTGCGCCAGATGGGTAAAGCGTCTGGCCAAGAGGAAATAAAGGGATGGTCGTGAGTTTGGTCAACATGAATCCATTGTATTCAAAGCTTAAATAAATTGCTCATCTCTATCCTGCTCTAATATTGTGGTTATGACCCCTGAATCCTTAGAAAAATTGATCAGCATGAAAATGCCTTTTGGTAAGCATGCCGGGCAATTGCTGTGTGATTTACCGGCCAACTATTTATCATGGTTTGCCCGAGAGGGTTTCCCGCGGGGTGAAATAGGGGAGTTGTTGCACTTGATGCACGAGATTGATCACAACAACTTGCGGCATCTGCTCACTAATTTAAAAAAGTAAGTCCTTCTGCATTTAAGTAAGAATTTTCTCTGAATAAATCAGGAGTTTCTGACGAGTCACTTCTCGCACGTTCAGATCAATTAGATTCATCATGATTTCTTTAAGGAGAAAGCGCGATGGAAATGATCATCAGAAATATTGCTAGAAAATCACCACCCAGGCGAAGCAAAAAAACCTCAAGCAGAAGAAGCCCCAATCTTGTATCCAAAGGTGTCAAGTTAGCAAAAAGTGCAAGCTACGGCTTGGCAAAATTAGCCACCTTGATTTTCATTGGCAGACTATAAGGTTATGTCATGAGCCAGGCAATGTGCGAGTTATTGGTTGATAAATTGATTAATTCTGATGAGTTGGGTGAAATCACAGAAACAATTCAAGTAGGGGTTGAGTCTGGGCAGGGCATTTGGCAACTGTTGATGGACAATCCGATTATCTTTGGCATGGTGATGGGAGGTGGCGCTGCCACCTACATTAGGAAATGGTTCTTCAAGCGTAACAGAAACGTGTCGCGCTGACTGGTCACCGCCATCTCTTAGCGCTCCAAACAGACCTTTCCGGGCACATAACCGACAGTTGGCCTCATGCAAACATGAATGTCATAACCAAATTGAGCAATTGCATTGAGCAATCTAAAGGCGCTGATCTTTTTAAGATCGCCCTTGTATAGAGCCAGGGTATCTTTGAGCGGGATCTGAATCTTCTCTGACAAAACCTCTGGATTGGTTAATTGATCGAAGGTGATTTTTCTGTAAAGATCTTCGAATAACAAAGCTTTGAAATCATCCTCTTTCTTGATCAGTGCAATCAAGCGGATATCGACCATCTTCACATTCTTTTGGGGTATATCACTCGGTTTGGTGCCCGCTTCTTTGACACTGTGTTGCCCATCATGATGACAGGTCAGGGTGAAAATATGGGACTGGGATGATTCTGAGGTATTTTGATCTTCTAGATAAATCGACATATGAGCTCTTAAGTAAATTGAATAAAGAGCTTGCCTGAAATCCTTCATTTTTAAAATCAGAAAAGATGGATTTGTTTGTAGGATATTTCCTACTAACGATTCGCAGTCAAGGTATTAGTCTTTGTCTCACATGATCAAGCAGACCATCGCAAGCGTCTTCAACCAAATCAAGCACTTCTTCAAAGCCTTCACTGCCTTTGTAATAGGGATCAGGAACAACGCTGGCCTGATTCACTTTGCAAAACTCGGTTAAACGTCGGATCTTATGTTTTTTATTCTCAGGGCAACGCTGCTCTGTCAGCGCATAGTTTTCCCAATCCATCACGAGCAACAAATCATAGTGATTAAAATCTCGATCTTCTAATTGCCTGGCTGCTAAATCTGATAAATCATAGCCACGCTTAAGAGCATGCGTTTGTGAACGAGCATCTGGCGCTTCACCAACATGGTAAGCGTGCGTTCCTGCAGAATCAACGGTGACTTGGTGAGATAAGCCAGACTCTTCAATGTATTGACGAAAAACGCCATGGGCTGTTGGGCTTCTGCAGATATTGCCCATGCACACAAATAGAATATTCATGGAGCTCATTTAAAACAAATCCTTTTGCGACTCTTTGCGCAATAAAAAATGATTCTGTTGCTCAATGCTCATTTCTCTGCGACCCGCTTGAGCGATGATGGTGTCACCAGCCTTGATGCTGCCGCCTTTATGAACTTTTAAATACCAACCTGAGCGAGTTGATTGAATCATGGCTTTTGATGCGCCTTTATAGCCCATGCGCGCATTGAATTTAAAACAAGGCTCTCTCAGTTTGACGACCTCTAGCTCAACGTCGCCAATCAGCCAGTTATCACCCACCCAAACAGTGTCTTCTGAGAAACCTTCAACACTGAGATTTTCTCCAACAAAACCAAAGCTAATTGGATTCGTCCTTTTGACTTCTCTGCTGAGCAATTCATTCCAAAAGGGGTAGTGTTCACTTGGGTATGCGTAGATTGCTTTTTCAAGTCCGCCATGCACGCTGAAGTCAGCTTGTTCATCACCATCTAAGCCAACGCTTCTGACTTTGATGCTAATCGGATTATCTAAAGTGCTGACCGTGTCTTTTTTAATGCCAGAGTTCACCACCCGATGATCAGGATGGTCAACGCCAAATAAAGGTGCAATCTTGCCGGTGGAAATTGAAAGGATGCGCATGCCATAATTAAATCACTGAATTGATAATTAGGTTATTTATGCCTCGTTTTGCCGCCAACCTCTCTTTGCTCTATGCGCACCTGCCTTTTTTGGAGCGGATCAAGGCTGCAAAAGAAGATGGTTTTGAGGCCATTGAATGCCAATTCCCATACCAAGAGAATTCAGGCGCGGCTTTAAATGAAATCACGCATTTGATGACTCAACTTGAGTTGCCCATGGTGCTACATAACTTGCGTGCGGGTGACTTTGCCAAGGGTGACCGAGGCTTGGCTTGCGATCCAACCAGAGTAGAAGAATTTAGAAGGGGCATTCCTGATGCCGTCAATCACGCCCAACATTTAGGCGTGAAGCAATTAAATTGCTTGGCTGGCATCTTGCCTGAAGGCATTGGTCGTAATCAAGCTCAACAAATATTTGTTGAAAATTTAACTTATGCAGCAGAAGAATTAAAAAAATCAAATATCAAACTGTTGATTGAACCCATCAACACATTTGATATGCCAGGATTCTTTCTGTCTAGCAGTCAGCACGCTCTTGAAACCATCATGGCAGTTCAATCAAATAATCTTTACCTTCAATACGATGCCTATCATGCTCATCGCATGGGTGAAGATATTTTGAGGATTGAAGAGTTGATGCCTTTTATTGAACACATTCAGATTGCAGATCATCCTGGGCGTCATGAGCCCGGTACCGGCGAAATCAATTACCCTGACTTTTTCATGTTGCTTGATGATTTGGGTTACGAAGGTTGGGTTGGCTGTGAATACAAAGAACTGCACCAGGCTAATTTCTTAAAAGCCTGATTGGTCTGCGCCAGCCGCAGGTGCGATGAGAACAGGGCTTTGCCCGCAAGAGGGCTATTGAGAGGATAATAGAGTTCAAGTCATTATTAAGTCATTGTTATCAAATTTTGTCATGCTATTAAATCCACCACAAACATCACTGACCTCAGCGCCAAAAACTATTCAAGAGAATGGTTATGTCGCTTTATCTCCTGAGCAATTTTTTGAGCTCTCTCAACACAATCAGAGTGAGTGGCAGAGTTTATCTAGCACTTGGAAAAATTTACCAGCGGATGCCTATTTGAAGGATGGCGGTCGTTACCGCCAAAGAAGGCATGCCAGTTTTGTGATTAAAAATAAATCAGTGACTTTGGCTCCTCACCGCGCGCATTGGCAGCCAGTTTCTTATAACGCTTTGCATGGTGGTATTGATCGTTGGTTTGAGCCATGTGAGGAAGCTTTCGCAAACTCAGCAGCATTAAAAGATTTTTTATTGAACTTGGCTCTTCAGTTTGATCAAACACAAAACAATCTTGATGAATCCAAACCTTGGTTTGTGGAGGTGCATCAATTCCGAATTGATACCACCGATGGTATTGGACGACCAACTCCTGAAGGGGCGCATCGCGATGGTGTTGAATACGTGGCTGTTTTGATGCTTGAGCGTCACGGCATCAAAGGCGGAGAAACCAGGGTATTTGAATCTGATGGTCCACAAGGCCAGCGCTTTACTTTGCAAAAGCCCTTTAGCTTGTTATTACTCGACGACGCTCGGGTGGTTCACGAAAGTACACCCATACAGCCCATTGATCCAAAGTCCTCTGTTCAAGGTTGGCGTGACACCTTGGTGGTCACCTACAGACGTGGTGGCTTCCAGGACAGTCCCAGCACTTAATACTGAGAAGCTCTCCTCAGGGGTGAGGATGATTGATCAACTGATGCGACACGTACTGACCAGATTGATTAACTTTTACCAAAATCATACCGCCAGAACTCACAGATTGGCCTGCAAAAGCCTGAATGTTCACTTGATGAGTGACCATGATCACAGGTTTGCGTAGAGAAGTTTTAAGTAACTGCGCAATCTTGATTTGAGTTAAGCGAGTTTGTTCCTGGCGACTACCGCGATTTTCAAAAAATGATCCAAGGCCCGGCTCGACTGTCACAGCACCTTTATTTAAAAGAGTGGCCGTGTCTTTGCAGCGACACCAAGGGCTGCTGAATACTTGTGCACTCTCGATGCCTTGGGTCTTTAGCCATTGCCCAATCATCTTGGCTTGAGTCTTCCCAGTCTCACCCAAATTTCTTTGGGTGCTGCAGTCAGTCAAGTTATACCCATTTGGATCACTGTAGCCTGGTGCATCAGCATGACGCATCATCAAAACATAAGAACCGGTTTCTAGGTCTTCTTTTAAGCCAGCATGACTCAATTGAGTGGCTGCCAAGAAAAAGCAACTGATCAACAATCGCCCCAAAGGGTTTAGCCAAGATTGCGGAATACTTTTCATAGAAATCACTTTCTTTTCATTTCTTTTGCTTCTTTTTCTAAGCGTTTTTTATTTGCAGCAGCAATGCTCAAATCAGGTTTTAAAACTGAGGTGTGAACAATTTTGTTCGGGTTCATGGTCAAAGGCAAATACTCTTGTTTGGCCCAAGTGTTTGCATAGCTTGAGTAATTACGATTATTGACCCAGCCTGATTGACCCGTTTGGTAAATAAATTGAGACTGATCTAAATTGGATAAGTCATAAATTGCACGCATGCTCGCTGCTTTATTCACGGTGAATGGGTTACTGCTGTTGCCTAAATCCATGAAGCCCAAATTTAAGGTGAAGGCATCACCAGGAGTGGGGCGCGTGATTTCAAATTTATTTTTTAATAAAGATACTTTGCTAAATGGACGATGCTCTGAAACAGCCACGTGTACCTCTCCCCATTTCCATGATTGCGGTGATCCGCCCATGCGCTTATTCAGATCTTCTAAGGCCAAAGTAAAGGCCTCATCCATGAGGGTTTCACAAGTTTCAACTTCTGGGGTAATTGGTTTGTCACACCAAAACACTGCTTGAGCATTGCCTGCTTGATGCATCTTCATGATGTGATGAAGGCCTGCGCGAAAATCTCGTTTGCCGTACTCAAGGGTAAAACTTTTACCTAGTTTGTCGGCGAACATCAAACGCGTTAACTGATGAGCCCATGCGTTATAGATCGTGGCTCCCGCACTATCAAGACTCATCTTGCCGTCGAAATTTCCAATGATGGTTTTTGCATCATTGGCGTATCGATGAGTTGAATTGACTGCTTGTAATAATGGAATTAAATCCACCGCTGATAAAGAAAGAGCATCCGCTTGAATGGCTTTCATGCTGGCCATGTCATGTTGATCTTTGGCATTGAGTAACTCTTCAATACGTTGCTGACGATAAGGCATGTGCCAATCTGTTGTCAGTGGATGCGGATCATTGGCAGCGTGCACGCGTTGATTAGCAGTGGCGATGAATGAACTTGATGGATTAGTTTCTTTTGGTAATTCATCTTTACCAAAGTAAGGGCCCCAATCATATTGCGCATCCCACCCAAGCCCTGGAGCCGTTCCAAACAAGCCTTTGCCTTTGGTTCTTTTGGGAGCCACTCCAGCTGCGCGATAGGCAATCTGACCATCTTTATCAGCCATCACCACGTTTTGCATAGGCGCATGATAATTTGTGAGCGCACTCTTGAATTCTTCCAAGTTTTGCGCCTCATTCATTTGAAAGCCAGCTTTTAAAGTTTGATTGGACACTTCTAAAGCAGTCCAACGCAGAGAAATTGCAAATCGATCTGTGTTGATCAAATCTTGGGCGCGTTGATAAGCATCAGAAATAACAGGACCATGCCTGGTTTCTCGGGTTAAAAATTTGAAAGGTTCTTTGCCCTTGATTGCAATGGCTTCTTCTCGAAAAATAAAATTCTCATAACCCTGAGGTGTTTTATACCGACCGGGATTGCTTAGATCTATGGCTTCTATATATAAATCTTGTACATCAGGATCGGTGTTGGTGAAACTCCACGCCACATGCGTGTTATGACCCAAAACCACACCAGGTATGCCTGGCAAAGTGGCTCCGATGACATTCAACTTTGGTGCCTGAATATGAGCAAAGTACCAAATGGCGGGCGTGGTTAAGTTCAAATGAGGGTCATTGGCTAACAATGGTTTGCCACTGACAGTCTTGCTGCCGCCAACCACCCAATTGTTTGATCCAATACCTTCAGAGCCACCAGGAAGAAACTTTAAAAATTCTTTTTGCTGTTGAGCTTGTTCAAACTCAGTATTTGCAGCAGATGACTTTGTGGTTGGACCCGCCTTTGCTTTAAATAAACCTAATTCACGATACATCTTGGCAAAATCAACCGAGCTCGCAGGTGTTTCTCCTGGGTAGGGTGGTAACACTTGCCAAATCTGTTCGGTGCTCAAGGTGGCTGACATCTCTAAGCGCAAAAACTCTTTGTGCCAATTGCCGCCTAGGTCCAACGCCATCATCAAAGACCAAGCAACAGAATCAGCAGGGCCCCAACTGCCAGGTTTAACCCCTAGGATCATGAATTCAGGTGGAAGTGCCCAACCTAAACGAGTTAATCCCTCGTTCACACCATCAACATAAGCTTGAATATGACGCTTGTATTCAATTGGGTAGTTTTCATATTGCTTTTCAGCGGCACGCCTGATGCCTAAGGTGCGCATGAACTTATCAATGGCCAAGGTGTCTTTGCCAAGAATTTCAGATAGTTTTCCAGAGGCCAATCGACGGTTGAACTCCATCTGCCAAGGCCGTTCGGTGGCATGAAGAAAGCCCAAGGTGTGCCAGGCATCCTCTTGGCTAGCAGCCAGAACATGGGGTAGGGCTTGCTCGTCAAATTTGATGGTGACTGGGGCGCTGATGCCAGGG
>CAMBJN010000018.1 GCA_945867755.1 Polynucleobacter meluiroseus | reverse complement strand
AATCCATACTATTTGGTGACCATACAAGAGTGGCGCCAAGGTCGTTTGTTGCACTTTAATCATTTGATGTCATGGCTGGCTTGGATTTGGCCGGTGGCAGCGTGCTTATCTTTAATAAAAGGCTTGAAACTCAAGTCGTCTATATAATTTTCAATATGAGCCATTTTAAATATCACTTATTCTTTTGTTTGAACCAGCGTGAAAACGGTAAAGACTGTTGTGCCCAGCACAACGCTCAAGGCCTTTTTGAGCATGCCAAGCTCCGTTGTAAGGAGCTGAGTTTGTCAGGTGAGGGCAAAGTGAGGGTTAACAAGGCGGGGTGTTTAGACCGCTGCGCTCATGGCCCTGTGATGGTAGTTTATCCAGAAGGTATTTGGTACACCGCTATTGATCAAAGCGACATTGATGAAATCATTGATACACATTTTGGTAAAGGCCAAGTAGTTGATCGGTTAAGGATTGATTAAGTGAATCGAACCATCAAAATTCATTTAAAAGGCCCAGTTGGAATCATTGAAGCATCTTTGGATTTACCAGAGGGCTTAAAGCATGATCCAGCAAATTTCCGGCCTAGGGGCATTGCATTGGTGGCACACCCGCATCCGCTCTTGGGCGGTACGATGGATAACAAAGTGGCGCAAACTTTGGCCCGTACTTTTGCACAATTAAATTATGTGACTGTCCGGCCAAACTTCAGAGGCGTTGGTGCATCTGAGGGTGTGCACGACGATGGCAAAGGTGAAACTCAAGATTTATTAGCTGTGATTGCTTGGATGAAAGATTCTTTTGGTTGGCAAGAGATTTCTGAGTTAGAAGGACAGGGCTGGCCACTATTGGTTGCTGAATTACCTTTGGTGATTGCCGGTTTTTCTTTTGGAAGTTACGTCAGCAGTTATGTTGTGAAGCATTTAGAAGAAATGAACATGTCGCCTGAGCGCTTGATCATGGTGGGTTCAGCAACAGGCAAGTGGGATGTTGCGCCAGTGCCTAAGAACACGATTGTGATCCATGGTGAAGTGGATGACGTGATTCCTCTATCCAGTGTTTTAGATTGGGCCAGACCTCAAGAGTTGACTGTCCAAGTGATACCCGGGGCCGATCATTTTTTCCATCGCAAGCTACATTGCATACGAGATTTGATCGTGAGCGCATTCCACGGCCAACCTGATCCTCGAGGTGCTCGTTGAATATGGATATACCAGTAGAAGAATCTCTGATCAAGTATCCGTGCGACTTTCCCATCAAGGTCATGGGTAAGTCTGTGCCTGGTTATCAAGAAGCAGTTCAAAATATTGTTTTACAGTTTGATAAAAATTTTGATGTCACAACTACTGAATGCAGGCCATCAAAAAATGGTAATTATTTAGGTTTAACAGTGACTGTACATGTCATAAGCCGCGAGCAATTGGATGAGCTCTATAGAACTCTATCGACCCACCCCATGGTCAGCGTTGTTTTGTAAGAATGACTATCATCATCCGCCAATTGGGTTTGCAGGAATATTTGCCAACATTTGAGGCAATGAAAAACTTTACGGCGCAACGCTCAACTGAAACACCTGATGAGCTTTGGGTTTTGCAGCATCCGCCGACTTACACATTAGGTCAGGCTGGTGATGCAGCGCATTTACTTCAACCAAATACACAAATACCTTTAATTCCAATTGATCGAGGTGGTCAGATCACTTATCACGGGCCTGGGCAATTGCTTATTTATTTATTGTTGGATTTACGGCGCAGGCGACTATTCGTTCGAGAATTAGTGTGTCGCATAGAGCAAGCAATCATTGATAGCTTGAAGGATTTTGGAATCTCATCAGAGAGAATATCTGGTGCGCCAGGTATCTACTTGACCAATACCGCCAAAATTCCTCAAGATTTACGAGGGGCTAAAATAGCAGCTCTAGGACTTAAAGTGACTAAGCAGTGTTCTTATCATGGTTTAGCACTCAATGTGGATATGGATTTGGCGCCATTTTCATCTATCAACCCCTGTGGTTATGCGGGTTTAAAGACAATTGATATGAAGAGTCTTGGGGTGAGCGACAATATCGACATTGTGGCAAAAAATATAGTGAGCCATTTATCTCAACAATTAGAGGTGCGGTCATGACCAAGACCTACGATCCAAATCAAAAACAAAAATCTGCTGATAAAACATCGCGCATTCCAATCAAGATTGTGCCGATTGAAGAAGTCCTAAAAAAACCTGATTGGATCAGAGTGAAGGCTGCTTCTGGTAATTCTCGTTTTAACGAGATCAAAAAAATCCTTCGAGAGAATCAATTGGTCACCGTTTGCGAAGAAGCCAGTTGCCCAAATATTGGTGAGTGTTTTGGCAAAGGAACTGCAACATTCATGATCATGGGCGATAAATGTACCCGTCGTTGTCCATTTTGTGATGTTGGCCATGGAAGACCAGACCCTCTCGATTTAGAAGAGCCAAATAATTTGGCCAAAACAATTGCGGCACTCAAACTTTCTTATGTGGTGATTACCAGTGTTGACCGCGATGATCTTCGTGATGGCGGAGCTCAACATTTTGTGAACTGCATCACTAAAACAATTGAGCTGTCACCTCAAACAAAAATTGAAGTGCTGGTACCGGACTTCAGAGGCAGACTTGAAAAGGCCTTGGATATATTCAAGGATGGCTTGCCACACGTGATGAATCACAATCTGGAAACTGTGCCACGTTTATACAAAGAAGCTCGACCTGGCTCAGATTACATGCACTCTTTGAAGTTATTAAAAGACTTTAAAGCACGCTATCCACATGTTTCAACCAAGAGCGGCTTGATGGTGGGTCTTGGTGAAACAGATGAAGAAATTTTAGAGGTGATGAAAGATATGCGTGAGCACGACATTGATATGCTCACAATTGGCCAGTACTTGGCACCATCAGGGCATCATTTGCCGGTGCGTCGTTATGTACATCCTGATACATTTGCCATGTTTGAGAAAGAGGCTAATGCGATGGGCTTTACCCATGCGGCGGTTGGAGCGATGGTCAGATCAAGTTATCACGCAGATGAACAAGCCCACAAGGCGGGTGTTGTTTAATTAAAAATCAATTGGCGGGTAATTTATTTTTTATCTGCCAAAGATTTTTCTAGTAATTTGTGGAAGTCATTCCACTCAGGTTCCCCAACATAGCGCTTGATGATTTTTCCTTGCTTGTTGATCACCAGCGTGGTTGGTGTTAACTGAATTTTTCCAAATGCTTTTGCCGCGCTTCCATCGGAATCCATTGCAACAATGAATGGTAGTTTGCGAGTTTCAGCAAAGTTCACCACGTACATGGGTGGGTCATAAGACATGGCCAAGGCAATGAACTCCAAACCTTGTGATTTGTACTTCTCATAAGTATTGACCAAATCAGGCATTTCTTTCACACAAGTCACACAACTTGTTGCCCAAAAATTGATGACTGTTACTTTTCCAGCAATATCGGCTTGAGTCAAAGTTTTCCCCGATATTTCAGAAATTTTGAAGTTGGGCACTGATTGCTGAGTATCTGATGCGCAGCCTGATAGGGCGCTGAATACAAAGATGAAGCTCGCTGCTAAGAAAAATTTTATTGTCATAAATCTGCTGAAGTGATGTTGTATGGGCATAATCTTATTTTATGCAAATTAAACAATTCATGTTGCGAAATTTATTCATCATTCTTGGCTTGTTACTCGGGGTGTCTGCATGTTCTCCAACTTTGGACTGGAGAACGGTTCGTTCAGATGATTTGTTCTATGAAGCCCTGTATCCAGGCAAACCGAGTCGTGCTGAAAAATCAATTATTTTCAATGGTCAAAAACTGACCATGACAATTGAGGCCTCAAAAGTTGACAATTCACTTTACGCAGTTGGGGTTATTAATATTCCCAAAGACATTGCTCAGAAATTTGATGCCAATAGCTTGTTAAAGTATTTACAAACAGGCATGTTGAGTAATTTACAGAATTCTTCTGCACCAGTTGAAAAAACAGTGACGATTAAAACTACGGGTCAATCCAGTATTGATTTAAGCGCTAAAGAATGGCTGATCATGGGTGATGGACCAGATGCTAAAAGAAGATTGTTAAGATTTAGAATTGTGCAACGTAATTTTCCTGATGGACAAATTCAAATTTATCAACAAAGTCTTTTGCAAACAATCAGCGGTGAAATATCTCTTGAAAAACTGATTCAGACAGATGGTCACGAGATGTTCTTTTCTGGTTTTAAGCCTTACTAAGTGGCCATGAGTCATCTTGCTCCAGCTTTGCCGATGAGGGGTGCATTAGCGCTCAAGGTATTTATATTTTTTGCTTTTGCCTATATCTTGTCTTATGCATTTCGTTCTATGAATGCAGTGATTGCCCCTGAGTTGATGGCAGACTTAAAAATCAGCAATACCCAGCTAGGCCTTTTATCAGCCGCTTATTTCATTGGTTTCTCAGCAATGCAGATACCTTTAGGAATCGCGCTTGATAAATTTGGCGTGAGAAGAGTGGAAAGTATTTTGTTGTTAATAGCTTTAGTTGGCACACTTGTTTTTGCTTTTTCAGAATCATTATTTGGTTTAACGATAGGACGCTTATTGATTGGTATTGGTGTTTCAGCTTGTTTGATGGCTGCATTCACAGCCTATCGGAGGTGGTTTGCGCTGGAGCAACAGGGGCAGCTTGCCTCGGGGATGTTGGTTTTTGGTACTGTGGGCGCTTTGATGACCACAGTGCCTGTTCAGTTATCACTGCCTTATATTGGGTGGCGTGGCATTTTTATAGTCATGGCGCTGTTGGTTTTGATTGGTTTTATTGGCATACGTTTTGGCCTACCAAAATTTGATGATCATCCGCATGTTAATAATGCGTCCCTGAGCGATGATCATCAGTCGATTGGTTTGAAGGATATTTTTTTAAATCCATTCTTTTTAAGAATGTTGCCAATTGGTATTGTTAATCATGGCGGTTTTTTGGCATTACAAACTCTTTGGATTGGTCCATGGATGATGGATGTGCTGGGTTATAGCTCCGTTGAAAGTGCGCAAATTTTATTTTTATTCAATGGTGTGATGTTGCTAGGTTATGCCTTTAACGCTTGGTTCGTTCCGCACGCCAATCGACAGGGTTATCAAACACTGAATTACATCAAGTATTTATTGGGTTTTGGTTTGGTGGCGCAATTGATTGCAATCACTTGGCAAATTGAACTGAGTTGGATTTTGTGGATTGTGTTGGCAATCACGGCGACCGGTCATATTTTGGGTCAAAGCACTGTGATCACAGCATTCCCATCTCGTAATGCAGGCTTGGCAAGCACCAGTTATAACTTATTGATTTTCATCGGAGCTTTTATTTTCCAATGGAGCATTGGCTGGGGAGTCGATCTAATAAGCGCTCAAGGCTTTACTAAGCCAGATGCTTTTCGCCAAGTCTTTTTGGTATTTTTAGTTTTACAAGTGATGTCATTTATTTGGTTTTTATATTATCCAAAACCTCTGAAGCATCACTTGGCAGCTAAATAAGAAATCACTTTTTTTCTAAAGCGCTGACCTTGGCTTCAAGCTCTTCTAATTTGGCGCGCGTCTTGGCCAATACCTGAATTTGCAAATCAAATTCTTCACGAGTAACCAAATCTAATTTCTGAAACCCTTGGGTCATCAAGCCACGAACATTTTTTTCTAAATCTTTAGCAGGTGATTGACGAATCACATCGCCAACTTTAGTTTGCATGTCATTAGCAATGGCCTGCATTTTTTCCATGATGTCTTGCGGGTTCATAAGGGCTCCAGAGGTATTTCTTTAATAATATCTTTTTACCAAAGATATGATAATCACATGCACCAATACGGTGCTTTATTTTGGTGCATAACATGCATACTTAAGTGGTGCGCTGAGTGAATGGCTATAACTTTGAACATTAATAAAGTAATTAAGTTATTGTTTATATTGAAATAAAGTGAACTGGCACAGCTTTTGCTTGATATCTATGCAAGGAATTTCCCTTGGATTGTTTATTAGGAGTGCAACATATGAAAACTTACTTAACTCTCTCAGCAATCGCTTTGGCCGCAGCAGCCACTTTATCTTCTGGCGCAGTTTTGGCTCAGACCGCAGCTCCAGCGCCAGCGCCTGAATTTACTCTAACTGGAAACATTGGCGCAGTAAGTGATTATCGTTTTCGTGGTTTGTCACAAAACAACTTGAAGCCAGCAATTCAAGGCGGCGTAGATTTGGCCCACTCTTCAGGTATGTATTTGGGCACATGGTTATCTCAAGTGTCTGATTGGGCCGCGGGTCCTAAAAGTGAGAATCTTGAAGTGGACTTCTACGGTGGATATAAAACAGAAGTCTCTGGCGTCGGGCTAGATATTGGCGCTATTGCCTATCACTACCCTGGTTCAACTGCAGGGGCATCTAATGGAAAAAGTTACGAGGCTAACACGCAAGAGCTTTATGTTGGACTAACCTACGGTCTCGCTACTTTTAAAACATCTTATGTGATTAGCGATAATTATTTTGCATCTGGCAGTAACTGGGACAACAAGGGAACCATCTACTATGACTTGACCCTTGCAAAGGAAATTGCACCAAAATTGACAGCTTCTGTGCATGCTGGATATACAAACTATAAAAAAGATACCGCTACGAGTAAATTCTCTTACTCAGACTATAGTCTTGGCTTGGCTTATGACTACGAGGGTGTAATTATTGGTGTTAAGTATTTCTTCAATGATACAAAGCCCGGTACAGAATCTTATGCTAATGCTGCGTCAGCGGCCTCTGGAAACGGCAAATCAAATCTTTACAAAGACGGTATTGTTGTTTCAGTTCTTAAAGCTTTCTAACCCAGCGATCTCACGGAGAAACTTATGAAATTAATCACAGCAATTATCAAGCCCTTCAAGCTTGACGAGGTGCGTGAGGCGCTATCAGAAGTTGGCGTTTCAGGCATTACCGTTACTGAAGTTAAAGGCTTTGGACGACAAAAGGGTCACACTGAGTTGTATCGCGGTGCTGAGTACGTTGTTGATTTTTTGCCTAAAGTAAAAATTGAGGCAGCAGTGGATGATGGCATTGTTGAGCGCGCCATCGAAGCGATCGAAAAATCAGCAAAAACCGGCAAGATCGGTGATGGCAAGATTTTCGTGACATCTGTTGAACAAGTTATTCGCATTCGTACCGGTGAAACCGGTCAGTCTGCTCTTTAAAGCGAGGTATCAAAATGACACATTGGATTAAACGTCTACTCGCAGCTGGTGCAACAGCTTTAGCATTAGGTTCAGTCACGATGGCAGTTTCATCTCCAGCATTTGCTAAAGATGATGCTAAGCCAGCTGTGACAGCTCCTGCTACTGCTGCTGCAAGTGCTGCCCCAGCTGCTCCTGCAGCTCCAGCACCGGTTGCAAACAAAGGTGACACAGCTTGGATCATGATCTGCACTGCATTAGTGATAGTGATGACATTGCCAGGCTTGGGTCTTTTCTACGGTGGCTTAGTGCGAAGCAAAAACATGCTGTCTGTGTTGATGCAATGTATGGTCATCTTCTCGTTGATTGCTGTTCTTTGGGCGGTGTATGGCTACAGTATTGCCTTCACTCCAGGTAACGCATTCTTCGGTGGATTTGATCGACTCTTCTTGGCTGGCTTGACTCCTGAATCAATGGGCGCCACATTCAGTAAAGGTGTTGTGATTCCAGAGTTTTCATTCTTCTCATTCCAGGGCGCATTCGCAACAATTACTTGCTGCTTGATCATTGGTGCGTTCGCTGAACGTGCAAAGTTCTCAGCAGTCTTGTTGTTCATTGTTCTATGGTTCACATTTAGCTATCTACCAATCGCTCACATGGTTTGGTTCTGGCCTGGTCCCGATGCTTACACTGATGCAGCCGCGGCTGAAGCAGCGACAGCAGCTTCTGGTTGGTTGTTCCAGATGGGCGCATTAGACTTTGCTGGCGGTACAGTGGTGCATATCAATGCTGCTGTTGCTGGTCTGGTTGGTGCTTATGTGATCGGTAAGCGCATTGGTTTCGGTAAAGAACCCATGAAACCTCATAGCTTAACTTTGACCATGGTTGGTGCATCACTTTTGTGGTTCGGTTGGTTCGGCTTTAATGCTGGTTCAGCACTAGAGGCTTCAGGTGGTGCGGCGATGGCGTTTGCTAATACATTCTTAGCAACTTCAGCAGCTGTATTGACTTGGTCTTTGGGTGAGTGGATGGGCAAAGGCAAGCCATCAATGTTGGGTGCAGCGTCTGGTGCAGTGGCCGGTTTGGTTGCAATTACTCCAGCAGCAGGCTTCGTTGGTCCAATGGGCGCCATCATCATCGGTTTGGTTTCAGGCTTCCTATGCTTGTGGGGTGTTACTGGTTTGAAGCGCATGTTAGGTGCAGATGACAGCTTGGATGTGTTCGGTGTTCACGGTGTAGGCGGTATTGTAGGTGCGCTTTTAACAGGCGTATTTGCAGCCCCAGCATTGGGCGGCACAGGTATCTATGACTATGTAGCTAACGCAGTAGCAGCCGATTACTCAATCGTCGGCCAAGTGTGGATTCAGACTAAAGCTGTATTAACAACCATCGTTTGGTCAGGTGTGGTTTCATTCATTGCCTACAAATTGGTTGATATGGTGATTGGTTTGCGTGTATCTGAAGATGCTGAACGTGAAGGTTTAGACATCACTTCACACGGCGAAACGGCGTACCAGAGTTAATGATTTTGTAGTAAATCTGTGTGAAATATGAAGTAAATATCCCCTGGTAAATTTGTGACTGGGGGGCTTTTAAAGAGCGGTTTCTTTAATTAGAGCCCGCTCTTTTTTTATCTGTCTTAGAATGACACCATGGTTCCTCATCTTATTACTGCCCTAAATGGTCCTTTGCTTGAATTAGAGAGCAAAGTTTTAGAAGCCACACCTGCTATCGAGCGATGGTTCAGGCTGGAGTGGCAAGAGCACACACCTCCGTTTTATTGTTCGGTTGATCTGCGCAATGCCGGATTCAAGCTTGCGCCTGTTGATACCAATTTATTCCCCGGAGGGTTCAATAATTTATCTCCAGAAATGATGCCTTTGGCGGTTCAGGCTTCAATGGCTTCTATTGAGAAAATTTGCCCAGATGCAAAAAATCTATTATTGATTCCAGAGCGTCACACACGCAATGTGTTTTATTTGCAAAACGTGGCACGCTTATCCTCAATATTGAGACAAACTGGTTTGAATGTTCGTTTGGGAAGTTTGTCAGAAGAAATAACAAAGCCAACACCAATTGATTTACCAGATGGTCAAAGATTGGTGCTAGAGCCATTAGCAAGAATTGGGATGAAGGGTCGTCGATTGGGCCTCAAGGATTTTGATCCTTGCACCATTCTTTTGAATAATGATTTATCAGGCGGCATCCCTAAGATTTTAGAAAATCTTTACGAGCAATATTTATTGCCTCCATTGCATGCCGGTTGGGCTGTGCGTCGTAAATCCAATCATTTTGATGCTTATGATGATGTGGCTAAAAAGTTTTCTAAATTAATTGATATTGATCCTTGGATGATCAATCCATTTTTCTCAAAGTGTTCTGGTGTTAATTTCCATGAGCGCATTGGTGAAGAGTGCTTGCAGGAAAGTGTTGATGCAATCTTGAAAAAGATCACGCGAAAATACAAAGAGTACGGTATCAAAGAAAAGCCTTATGTCATCGTCAAAGCTGACGCTGGAACCTATGGCATGGGCATCATGACGGTCAAGGATGCTAGCGAAGTAAAAGATTTGAACCGCAAAGAACGCAACAAAATGAGCGTTATCAAAGAAGGCTTAGAGGTTGCTGATGTCTTGGTTCAGGAGGGTGTTTATACCTTTGAAAAAATCAATGAAGCTGTTGCTGAGCCAGTTGTTTACATGATGGACCGCTATGTGGTCGGTGGTTTTTACAGGGTTCATACGGGTCGCGGAGTTGACGAAAACCTTAATGCTCCGGGCATGCATTTTGTGCCATTGGCGTTTGAGCACAATGCAATTCCTGATGTGGCAGCAAAACCAGGTATTGCCGTACCTAATCGTTTTTATCTTTATGGCGTGGTTGCAAGACTCGCTTTATTAGCGGCATCTTTAGAACTAGAGCGCACTGATCCAGAGGCAGAGTAATTAAATGAAGAAGCTTCTCTTTATTGCCGATCCCCTGCGCAGTTTCGTCATCAAAAAAGATAGCACCTTGGCTATGATGAAGGCTGCACAAAAACGAGGTTATGAAATTTGGCACTGTCATATTCATAACCTTAAAAGTATCAACTCATTGATACAGGCAGATTGCAAACAGATTGAGATAATTTCTCATGATGGTTCTTGGTTCAAAGAGGTGAATTCTCAAATACAGAAGCTGAGTCAATTTGGTGCCATCATCATGAGAAAAGATCCTCCTTTTGATTTGAGTTATGTCACAGCCACTTGGTTTTTGTCGCAGGCATGTCTTGAGGGAGCAAAAGTATTTAATGCCCCCGATGCCTTGAGAAACCACTCTGAAAAATTAGCGCTTTTAGAGTTCATGAAATTTGCACCCCCTACGATTGTCAGTCACGATTTAGCTGATATCAAAGCTTTTCATCAGCAATATCAGGACGTGATCATCAAGCCTTTGGATGGCATGGGTGGCCAAGGTATTTTTCGGGTTCAAGAAAATGGGCTTAATTTAGCCAGCATTGTTGAGACTTTAGGTGGCAATGGTCAGCGAGCTCTGATGGTTCAAAAGTTTCTTCCCGAGATTACTGCGGGCGACAAGCGAGTGTTATTGATTGGCGGAGAAGTTGTGCCCTACGGATTGGCTCGTATCCCACAAGCTGGTGAGGTAAGGGGTAATCTTGCTTCAGGCGGTAAAGGGGTTACTCAACCCTTAACTCAACAAGAATTAAAAATTGCCCAAGAACTCGCTCCTCAATTGGCTTCAAGAGGGTTGCATTTGGTGGGCTTAGATTTTATCGGCGGGTTTTTAACAGAAATAAATGTGACCAGCCCAACTTGCTTTGTTGAAATTACCGAGCAAACCGGTCATGATGTGGCATTACAGTGGTTAACTAATTTAGAGAAAAAAATTCATTAAATGGTCGGAATTTTAATCATCGCCCATGCGCCTTTGGCATCGGCATTACAAGAATTTACTCGTCATGTGTATGGTGAGGTACCAGATCGCCTAAAAGCTCTTGATGTCATGGCGCACGAAGATGCAAAGTTGACTTTGGAGCGCGCGATAGAGGCTGCTCATTCAATCAACTCTGATAAGGGCCTGATTGTGCTCACAGATATTATGGGCGCTACGCCGGCAAACGTTGCCAGTCGGTTGGCCCATATGAAAGATTTTGATGGGCAGGTTAGAGTTATTGCGGGCGTCAATTTACCGATGTTGATGCGTGCGATTGCTTATAGATCAGAGCCTTTAGATTCTGCTACTCAAAAAGCCATGCATGGTGGTCAGCAAGGAATTATTCCAATCGGTCTCATCGGCCATACCGATGAGAGTAAAAAGATGGAAGTGAAGGATTAAGTATGCCAAGCGCAGAAATTAATATCATCAATAAGCTTGGATTGCATGCCCGCGCCTCAGCAAAATTAACTCAGCTGGCAGGACAGTACCCTTGCGAAATATTTTTATCTAAAAGTGACAGAAGAGTAAACGCTAAAAGTATTATGGGTGTCATGATGCTTGCTGCTGGAATGGGCAGTGTTGTAACACTTGAGACTGAAGGTGATCAAGCGCAAGAAGCTTTTGATGCCATTCAAGCACTCATCAATGATCGATTTGGGGAAGGTCAGTAATTTGTCTTTTACGCTTCATGGTATTCCTGTTACGAATGGTATTGCGATAGGTCGTGCCCTGAGGATTGCCCCATCCGCCATGGATGTGAATCATTACTTAATCTCTGAAGGTAGTGAGCAATCAGAGCAAAAAAGACTCCTCGACGCATTTCAAGTTGTTAGACAAGAATTAAAGACATTAAGAGCGGGCCTACCTGAGGCTGCACCTGAGGAGATGGCTGCATTTTTGGATGTGCACGGCATGATTTTGGCCGACCCAACTCTGACAGAGAGACCTCTGGAGTTGATTCAAAAAAAGCGATACAACGCGGAATGGGCTTTGGCCACTCAGTTGGAGAACGTGCTCGAACAATTTGCAGAGATTGAGGACGCCTATTTGCGCGAAAGAGCGGCAGATATCCGTCAGGTCGTTGAGCGAGTCATGAAGGTCCTTCATTTGGGAGAGGACCATCAAACCATTGGAGCCTTCTATAAAACAGTTTCCGAAAATAGAGAGCTGAGTGAAGTGATTGTGGTGGCCCATGATATTTCTCCGCCAGACATGCTTCGTTTCAAAGAATTGGCATTTGGTGGATTTGTTACTGACTTAGGTGGTAAAACTTCGCACACTGCGATCGTTGCAAGAAGTTTAGATATTCCAGCTGCAGTGGGGGTTAGAAGTGCCAGCGAGCTGATTCGACAAGATGATTGGCTCATCATTGATGGTGATCGTGGCATTGTTATTGTTGACCCAAGCCCCTTCATTATTGAAGAATATCGTCATTTGCAGTCGGCAAGAAAACTTGAAAAGAAAAAACTTTTAAGACTCAAGCACACGCCAACAGTGACTGTAGATGGGCAACACATTGATTTGATGGCTAACGTTGAAATGCCTGATGATGCTGCCATGGCATTAGATTCAGGGGCTGTTGGCATTGGTTTATTCAGATCTGAATTTTTATTCATGAACCGCCAAGGCCAAATGCCTGACGAAGAAGAGCAATTCTGGGCCTACCGCAAAACAGCTGAAGCTATGAAGGGCCTACCAGTCAGTATCAGAACCATTGATATTGGTGCTGATAAGCCTTTAGATGTAAAAGATAATGGTAGTGCCAACTATTTATCACCTTTGGGTTTGCGTGCCATCAGGTGGTCACTGTCTGAGCCTGAAATGTTTTTGATTCAGATACGCGCCATTTTAAGAGCTTCTGTATTTGGAAAAATCAAGATTCTGATACCGATGTTGGCTCATGCTCAAGAAATTGATCAGACTTTAGAAATGATTCAAACCGCTAAAAATCAGTTGGAAGTCGAAGGCATTAGTTTTGATCCGGGCATTCAAGTGGGCGCGATGATTGAAATTCCGGCTGCTGCTTTAGCGCTGCCTTTGTTCATACGTCGTTTAGATTTTTTATCGATTGGTACTAATGACCTGATTCAATATACCTTGGCTATTGACCGTGCAGATAACGCAGTTGCGCATTTGTATGACCCACTGCACCCAGCAGTTTTAAGATTGATTGCCGGGATTATCAAAGATGCCAAGAGTGCTCAAATGCCGGTATCTGTTTGTGGTGAAATGGCCGGAGACGCTTCAATGACAAGGGTCTTGTTGGGTATGGGCCTAACCGATTTTTCTCTTCATTTCAAGCAGCTTTTATCCGTTAAACAAGAAATCTTGAGATCTAATACCAAGCAGCTGAAATTAGCAGTTGATGGTTTGTTGGCAGCGATTGAGCCTGAAGATATTCAGGCAGCATTTCTAAAAATCAATGCTTGATTGAGCAAACTTCGCAGTTCTCACGTTGATGTAATTCAATCATGTCAATCTGAGTGGATCTGGCATCCCACAACAGTAATTTGCCGCAAAGAGATTTGCCAACCCCAGTAATTATTTGAAGTGCTTGAGCTGATTGCATGGCTCCAATGATTCCTACAAGTGGCGAAAAAATCCCCATAGTTGAGCATTGCACCTCATCAAACTTTTGGTCTTTTGGAAACAAACAAGCATAACAAGGCGTACCTTTTTGCCTTGGATCGATTACCGTTAACTGACCATCAAAGCGAACGGCTGCGCCACTGACCAAAGGGGTCTTATGTTTAACGCATGAAGCATTAATCAAATGTCGACTTGAAAAATTATCCGTGCAATCTAAAACAAGTGTTGTAGTAGGCAAAAGCTGATCCAATAAATCACTCGTTACTTTTTGTTCAAGTGCAATAACAGTGAGGTTGGGATTAAGCTCTTGCAGCATAGTTTTTGCGGAGCTCACTTTTGGCATACCAATAGATTTTTGGCGGTGCATGATTTGGCGTTGTAGATTCGTGAGATCTACAACGTCATGGTCAATCAAGGTGATTTTTCCAACACCGGCTGCTGCTAGGTATGGCGTAGCCGCTGAACCAAGACCGCCAGCACCGATCACAACAACATGAGATGACAGTATCTTTTCTTGGCCTTCAATGCCAATATCATCCAGAAGAATGTGGCGTGAGTATCGAAGCAGCTCCTGATCGTTCATCGCCAGATTCTTTTATTCCAAGCGAGACTTGGATTTTTTGATTGGTTGACCTTTTAAGTAAGCTGCTGCTTGACTGAGCATGAAGTCTTCCGCTGTGCCAAATTCAGCAGGACGCTTTTTGCGATCTTTCTCTTTTTGTTCAGGCGTTTTCTTGGCGTTCAACTCTTCAATGCGCTGTAATTCTTCAAGACGGCGTTGTTCGCGATCTTTGATTAATTTCTCTTCAGAAGATTGCTTATTCTTAAGGTGTTTTTCACTATCAATTTCGCGAGTGATCAATACATCATCAGGGTCACCTTCAGCATTTTGATCAACAGCAATGTCAGGCTTGATACCAAATGCTTGGATTGATTTACCGGTTGGCGTGTAATAGTAAGCAGTGGTTAGCTTCAAGGCTGAGTCAGCGCTTAATGGGCGGACAGTTTGTACTGAGCCTTTGCCAAAGGTTGTTTTACCAATGATGATGGCGCGTTTGTGATCTTGCAAGGCGCCCGCAACAATTTCCGAGGCTGATGCAGAGAATGCATTCACCAGAACAACAAGCGGCACTTTTTTGAAGACGGGTGAAAGCTGGGCTAAGGCATCATTATTTTCTGATAGACGATAGTTATCAAAAGTTGATTTAAATACTTGTTTGGCTTCTTCAGTTTGACCTTTGGTCGAAACAATCAAAGTATCAGTCGGTAAGAAAGCTGCAGACACTCCAACAGCACCTTGTAATAGACCGCCACCGTTGTTTCTAAGATCAAGAACCAAACCTTTTAGCTGTGGATTTTCACCGGCCATTTCATTTAACTTTTTGGCCAGGTCCGGAATCGTTCTTTCTTGAAAGCTGGTGATACGAACATAGGCAATACCAGGCTCAATGAATTTGGCTTTAACAGATTGAACTTTTATTTCAGCGCGGGTGATGGTGATTGGGAAAGTTCTCTCTTCACTTTTTCTGAAAATAGTTAAAGTGATTTTTGTGCCTGGCGCACCACGCATCCGGCGGACTGCTTGATCAAGGGTCATGCCGCGCACAGGTTTATCGTCCAAGCGAGTGATTAAGTCACCAGATAAAAGACCTGCCTTCGCGGCTGGAGTGTCTTCAATTGGATTAAGAATTTTGACAATGCCATCTTCAGAAGTGATTTCAATACCCAAGCCTGCAAACTTACCTTGGGTGTGTTCTTGCATTTCAGTAAAATCTTTTTTATCCAAGTAAGAAGAGTGTGGATCCAGTCCGCTCACCATGCCTTTGATGGCATCAGTCAATAAACGTTTATCTTCAACAGGTTCAACATAATCGCGTTTTATTTGACCAAATACATTTGACAGATTGCGAAGTTCGTCTAGCGGTAAGGAGGAGCTCCCCTGTTGAGCAGTTGCTGAAAGTTGCAAAGTTAAGGCAACTCCAGCAATGAGTCCTGAACAAACGAGGGCAATACTCTTTATCGAGCGGCGCATAATTATTTTTCTAAGTAAAAATGTTTAATTGGTTTTAAGTTGTCAT
>CAMBJN010000017.1 GCA_945867755.1 Polynucleobacter meluiroseus | reverse complement strand
GCTTATTCAATGCATGGGGTTTCAGGTGCTCTTGGTTGGGCCGCATCGCCAGCTGTACTGGTGGCGGTGACTACTTTTTATGGATGGCGTCAAGCTTTATTGGTGGCATCAGCGATTGCCTTTGTAATGTTAGCGGTTCTCTACTGGAGACGTCATGTCTTGATGGGCACTCAGGAGCAACGTGATCTTGAAGAGACTGCTAGAAAAAATTCATCGGTATTCTCTTTTGATTATTTGAAGTTGCCGATGGTGTGGATGTGCTGGGGCTTTTTATTTTTAAGTGCATTGGCTTTGAGTGGTGTTCAAAGTTTTGCGCCAACGGCTATGCAGCTGCTTTATGACTTACCCATTGCATTGACAACCACAGCGTATTCTTCTTACATGTTGGCCAGTGCAGGCGGTATGTTCCTGGGGGGCTTTGTTGCTACCCGAGCGCGTTTTCCAGAACGAGTCATCGCGATTGGATTCACTTTAGGTAGTTCTATTTCAGTGTTGATTGCCATGACCGTGGTTTCTGGATCGACCATGATGAGTTTGTTTGCTGTGATGGGTTTTTGCGTCGGCATTGCTGGACCATCAAGAGACTTGATGATTCGTTCAGCAACCCCCAAAGAAGCTTCCGGTCGTGTTTTTGGCACAGTTTATTCAGGACTTGATTCAGGTTTGGCCATTGGGCCATTGATGTTTGGCTTATTGATGGACTGGAATATGTTGCCAGGCGTATTTATTTTGATTGCTGCCTTTTTAATGATGGCCTTGCTCACGGCTTATCGAGTGGGTGAAAATAATCGCTCCGTTCAACTAAAAAGCGCTTAAAGATTTTTCCGGAGAGAGCCATGAGTTTTGCCACCACTGATCTATGTGATGCCAATGAGGATTTGATTGCCACTGGAGTTTTGCGCGTATGCGCCCCAGTGTTTCGAGCCTATGGAGGGTTATCTCAATTCAAAGGCCCAGCAGTGACCCTTAAAGTCTTTGAGGACAATACTTGGGTCAGAACAATTCTTGATGAGCCTGGTCAGGGCAGGGTATTGATCATCGATGGTGGTGGCTCAATGCGTTGTGCTTTAGTTGGAGGTAATTTAGGGGTTCTGGCTGAGAAAAATAATTGGGCCGGGATTGTGGTGAATGGCTGTGTGCGCGACACCCTTGAGCTTGCTAAAGCCAAAGTAGGCATCAGTGCTCTAGCTGTTCATCCGCAAAAAAGCGTTAAACGCAATGTGGGTGAGCGCGACTTGACCATTGATATGGCAGGAACAACGGTCAAGCCTGGTGACATGATTTACGTTGATCAAGATGGTGTACTGGTAGCGGACCGACCGCTGACCTAAATATTTATGTAAATTTTCTAAGTGTTGCAAGCCATTGCAACTGATGATTTAACATTCCACAATATAAAATGTAATTCCTAAGTTATTAATTTAATTGGGATATATATTATTTATTCAAGATAAATTAATCCTTGCAATCTTGTTCACAAGTACATAAACTCTTATATAAGACATAAGACACGGAAATTGATAACACCAAGTCTTATGGACACACATTTTTGATATTTAACGGGAGATAAACATGTCAACACGTCAACAAGAAATTGATGCATTACAAAAAGATTGGGATACAAACCCACGTTGGAAAGGTATCAAGCGTGGTTACACAGCTGCTGACGTAGTTCGTCTTCGTGGCTCATTCCATATCGAGCACACATTGGCTCGTCGTGGCGCTGAAAAACTATGGAGCTTGGTGAATAACGAGCCCTACGTTAATTGTTTGGGTGCTTTGACTGGTGGTCAAGCGATGCAGCAGGTTAAAGCGGGCGTGAAGGCAATTTATTTGTCAGGCTGGCAAGTGGCTGCTGATAACAACACATACTCATCCATGTACCCTGATCAATCTTTGTACCCAGTTGATTCAGTGCCTAAGGTTGTTGAGCGCATCAACAACACTTTCCGTCGTGCTGATGAAATCCAGTATTCAAAAGGTATTGAAAAGGGTGACAAAGGTCACATTGATTGTTTCGCTCCAATCGTGGCCGACGCTGAAGCAGGTTTTGGTGGTGTTTTGAACGCCTTTGAATTGATGAAGGCCATGATCAAAGCTGGTGCTGCTGGTGTGCACTGGGAAGACCAATTGGCTTCAGTGAAGAAGTGTGGTCACATGGGCGGTAAAGTGTTGGTTCCAACCCAAGAAGCTTGTCAAAAGTTGATCGCTGCTCGTATGGCTGCTGACGTTTGTGGCGTGCCAACATTGGTGATCGCTCGTACAGATGCTGAAGCTGCTGATTTATTGACATCAGACTACGATGAAAACGATAAGCCATTCTTGACTGGTGAGCGCACTCCTGAAGGTTTCTACAAGACCAAGAAGGGCATTGATCAAGCGATTTCACGTGCGATTGCTTATGCTGAATACGCTGACTTGGTATGGTGTGAGACTGGTACACCTGATCTTGAATTTGCTCGCAAGTTTGCTGAAGCAGTTCACGCTAAACACCCAGGCAAGATGTTGGCATACAACTGCTCACCATCATTTAACTGGAAGAAAAACTTGGACGATGCAACCATTGCTAAGTTCCAACGTGAGCTTGGTGCGATGGGTTACAAATACCAATTCATCACATTGGCTGGTATCCACTCTATGTGGTACAACATGTTTGACTTGGCTCAAGACTATGTTGCACGCGGTATGTCTGCTTATGTTGAAAAAGTTCAAGAGCCTGAGTTCGCAGCTCGTGATCGTGGTTACACATTCGTATCACATCAACAAGAAGTTGGTACTGGTTACTTCGATGAGTTGACAACAGTGATTCAAGGTGGCACATCATCTGTAACAGCCTTAACTGGTTCTACAGAGGAAGAGCAGTTCCACTAAGCAAGTCATTGATTTAGGCGTACCCCGCCTGAGTTGATAGCCCGGCCAAAAGCCGGGCTTTTTTATGTCTTTATGATTTGTTAGGGCAATCCACTTGAGATTCCCAAGATGCTTTGATGAATGCTGGTAATTTCATGCATTCATCGAACACTTGTTGGACCTTTGGAAAATGGCTGAGATCACAATCGTTTGCTTTGGCATTCATGATTTGAGGAATCAGGCACGCATCCGCCATGCCAGGCTCATCCCCGAAACAGAACTTGCCCATGCGTGGTTTGCTTGATAAAGTTTTTTCTACACCAGCAAGGCCAAGGTCAATCCAATGTTTGGTCCACGAACTTTTCTGTTCGTCACCCAGTTGTAATTGTTTGTGTAAATATTTCATCACCCGCAAATTATTCAAAGGATGAATGTCACAAGCGATATCCATGCTCAAGGCTCTGACCCATGCACGCTCATGAGGATTGCTTGGTAATAATGCAGGCGTGGGATAGGTTTCCTCTAGGAACTCAATGATGGCCAATGATTGGCGCAACAAATGAGAGCCATGCTCTAAAACAGGCACTAAATCCTGGGGATTCTTGGCAGAGAAATCTGGCAAATGTTGCTCGCCACCATTCTTGAAAAGATCAACGGGAATCACATCATGGGTCAGGTTTTTGAGATTCAGAGCAATTCTGACTCTAAAAGCCGCCGAACTTCGCCAATAGCTAAATAGTTTGATATCCATGGGTCGTCAATTGTTTAAGGTTCACTTAGTTTATATCTAGAAAAGGTTTTCGTCTTTTTCTGATTTAAGCGAAAATACCCCTATGAATGCAAATTGTCCTTTATGCACCACAGATGGCGGTGAGTTGATTTGGAAAAATCACGAGTTAAGAGTCATTTTGGCCAATGAGCCTGAGTTACCTGGTTTTTGTCGGGTGATTTGGAATGAGCATGTGGCTGAGATGAGTGACCTAAGTCTGGATCAGCGCAGCCGTTTATTGCACATCGTATTTTTGCTCGAGAAGATCATGCTTGAAGTGATGCAGCCAGAGAAAGTAAACCTTGCCGCCTTAGGTAATATGGTGCCTCATCTGCATTGGCACATCATCCCTAGGTTCAAGGAAGATATTTTTTTCCCGGGATCTGTTTGGTCTGAGAAGCAAAGAGGCAGTAATGCCGAACATCTTCAAAAGCAGTTAGTTAAAGTGCCCGTTATGGTCAAGCGCATGCAAGATGTTTTTGGTCACGCTTAAAGCTTATGAGTTATTGACTTAAATGAACCCACAAAAACGATTGGCTTTTTTTGAGGCACTTAAAAGTAATAATCCCAAGCCGACCACGGAACTTGAGTACACCACACCGTTTGAATTATTGGCCGCTGTTTTATTGTCAGCGCAAGCAACAGATATATCTGTCAATAAAGGTACCAGGTCTCTATTCCCACTAGCGAACACCCCTGAAGCAATCTATGCGCTGGGTATTGATGGCTTGATACCGTTCATTCAACACATTGGTTTATTTAAAACCAAAGCAAAGCATTTGATAGAAACCTGTCGTTTGTTGATCGAGCGACACGGTGGAGAAGTACCTGAAGATAGAGAGGCATTAGAAGCTCTTCCGGGGGTTGGCAGGAAGACAGCCCACGTTATTTTAAATACGGCGTTTGGTCACCCAACCATGGCAGTCGATACGCACATCTTCAGGGTGTCCAATAGAACTGGCTTGGCTCCAGGTAAAGATGTTTTGGCTGTTGAGATGGCCCTCATGAAGCGAGTGCCCAAAGATTATTTGATCGATGCCCACCATTGGTTGATTTTGCATGGCCGTTACACCTGTAAAGCCAGAAGCCCAGATTGTGCAAAATGCATGGTTGAGCCATTATGCTCATTCAAAGAAAAGAATTTCTCGGTATGAACTTATTTAATCCCAGCAAAGAAGAAGTCAGACAATTTTTTTGTGAGGCCTGGGCCAAGCAGCAACGCTCTGGCATTCTCACGCCCTTGGAATCAATTGCTGCCAGGTGGATGGTTGAGCACCCTGAGTATCACGAAATCTTGAGTGATCTTGAATCTGCAAAAGAGACCGAGTACACACCCGAGAAGGGACAAACTAATCCCTTCCTACATCTATCCATGCACATGTCAATCACTGAGCAAGTGCAAATTGATCAACCTCATGGGATTCGTGAAGCCAGCCAGCAATTGATGATCAAGTTGGATTCTGAGCATGAGGCTCAACACAAAATCATGGAATGTTTGGGACAGGTTCTATGGAATGCGCAAAGAGATGGCACTCCACCTGATATGGCTGCCTATGTGGAAGCCATTAAAAAATTACTTTAAGTTTTTAGCTAGAAGACTGAAGCTTTTCCTGAGCTCGAGCCATCGCTGCTGCAATGATCGCTCGCTTACGTTCAATCTCTGCTTTCTCATCTTCAGTTTTAGCACTTTCAAGATCAAGAGCTTTGGCCTTGTTCTTAGCTTTGAGTGCAAGGCGGCGCACATTATCTAATTCTTCGCGCTCTAATCTTGTTGCACGTGACTCATAACGATTTTTAGCTAGATCGGCTAATTCCTGACTCCAGGCATCCCAAGCAGTCGCTTTGCCAGTCACAGGAACCATGGTGATGCAATCAACTGGACACGGAGGGATGCACAAATCACATCCTGTGCACCAATCAGCGATCACCACGTGCATTTGCTTTGATGCTCCAACAATGGCGTCCACAGGGCACGCTTGAATGCACAGCGTACAACCAATGCATGCCTTGGACTCAATTAAGGCAACTGAGCGAGGGCGTTCTTCGCCATTTTGTGGATTAAGCTTTAGAACTTCTTTATTTAGTATTTTTGCTAAACGCGCAATACCTTCTTGACCACCAGGAGGGCACTGGTTATGCGGGGCCTTGTTAGAAGAGATGGCTTTGGCATAAGCCCGACAATCAGGGTAACCACATTTGGTGCATTGAGTTTGAGGAAGTGCGGCTAATAGACGATCCGATAGGTCATCAAGACCGTCTATTGCTTTATGCATTCTTTGATGCTGTTTTTTTGCCGGCTACCTTTTTAGCAGCTGGTTTTTTCACGGCTTTTTGCACAACCGCTTTACTGCCCTTGATCGCATGTTTGCGGATGAATTGTCCAACTTCTGGATAAACCATTTCACGCCAACGACGACCAGAGAAAATACCGTAGTGACCCGCACCCTTTACTTCATAGTGCTGTTTTTTATTTTCAGGAATGCTCTTGCATAAACCGTGAGCAGCTTTTGTTTGACCGCTACCAGAAATATCATCCAACTCACCTTCGATGGTTAAGAGGGCGGTGCCCTTGATATCTTGTGGCTTGACCAGTTTGCCACCCACCACCCATTTACCTGTTGGTAAAGCATGGTCTTGGAAAACTGTTTTGATAGTTTCTAAATAATAGGCTGCATCCATATCCAACACAGCGTTGTATTCGTCATAGAACTCAATGTGAGTTTGCGCATCTTGTTTGTCACCCTTGACCAAGTCTTGGAAATAGTCCCAATGAGACTGAGCGTGATGATCAGGGTTCATGGCAACAAATCCAGCATGCTGAAGGAAGCCTGGGTACACACGACGCCCTGCGCCAGGATGCGGGGGAGGAACAGTGAACACCACATTATTTTCAAACCATTCATATGATTTATTTGTGGCAGTTGAGTTCACCAAGGTCGGGCTCTTGCGAGCATCAATGGGGCCGCCCATCATGATCATGGTTCGGGGCGTGACTTCACCTGCAGATGCCATCAAAGAAATTGCACCCAAGACTGGAACTGTTGGTTGGCACACGGAAAGTACATGCAAATCTTTGGCGCCAATGGCCCGAATAAAGTCTTGCATGTAATGCACGTAGTCATCTAAGGAGAAGTTACCATCTTCAAGAGGAACCAAGCGAGCATCCACCCAATCAGTGATGTAGACCTTATGATCTTGAAGCAAGGTGCGAACCGTATCGCGCAACAGAGTCGAGTGATGACCTGATAAAGGCGCCACGATCAACACAACAGGATCTTGTTTGAGTTTCTTGATGACATTGACGTCATCAGAAAAGCGTTTAAAGCGAACTAATTTGCAAAATGGTTTATCAACTACGGTGTATTCGTTGATGGCAACGTTCTTACCATGGGCAAACACGGTTTTGATCTTGAAGTCTGGCTTTTCATATTCCTTACCTAGGCGGTATAGAAGCTCGTATCCAGCGGCGATTCTGGTTGCCGAAGGAAGTAATGACAGTGGATTGCTGGGATTAACAAAGGTCTTTGCTGTGGCCTGAGCCCATGCTGTCAAAGGTTGAAGCAAGGCTTTTTGGAACTCTTGATATTGATACAGCATTTATTGATCTCCCGAAATCTAAAAATGTCCAAAACGGAGTTAAGGACTAATGTGCCATCTAGCACTTTTATATTAGATTAGATTATCCCTAAAAATATCAATTTGTGCAATGCAACATTTTGACGCTGAGAGCACCAAAATATTATCTAAAACATTGATTTATATAGCTTATAAAACTGAAGCGATGGCTTTTGCGACACCATCAATATTCTTGCTATTGAGGGCGGCAACACAGATTCGACCGGTTGAAACAGCATAAATGCCATATTCTTCACGAAGACGCTCCACCTGATCAGATGTCAGGCCAGAATAGGAGAACATGCCTCTTTGGTCATTTACAAAGCCAAAATCACGTTTTGCACCTGCTTGAGCCAATTTGGTCACCAAAGAATTGCGCATTAACTTGATGCGATCACGCATTTCAGCCAATTCTTGTTCCCACATTGCGCGCAATTCTGGGGTATTCAGGACGGTTGCAACCACCGTGCCACCGTGAATCGCTGGATTTGAGTAATTGGTGCGAATCACACGCTTTAACTGTGACATCACGCGTGTTGACTCATCTTTACTCTCTGTAACGATGGATAGGGCGCCAACGCGCTCACCGTACAAAGAGAAAGACTTAGAGAATGAGCTTGAAACAAAGAAACAGAGGCCAGAGTCGGCAAATAAACGAACTGCAGCTCCGTCTTGATCAATATTGTCTGCAAAGCCTTGATAAGCCATGTCTAAGAAAGGAATCAATTGCTTGGCTTTGCAAATTTGCACAATTTGCTTCCACTGATCCATAGAAATGTCAGCGCCGGTAGGGTTGTGGCAGCAGGCGTGCAACAAAACCACAGACTTAGCTGGAAGAGCTTCTAGAGACTTAAGCATGCCAGAAAAGTTCACGCCACGAGTTTCAGGATCGTAATAGGTATAGCTTTGCACTGGAAAGCCAGCATTTTCAAAAATACCGCGATGGTTTTCCCAGCTAGGGTCGCTGATGGCCACCACTGCATTGGGTTCTAAACGTTTGATGAAGTCAGCGCCGATCTTTAGGGCACCTGTACCGCCAACTCCCTGGGCAGTGACTACACGGCCAGAGGCCAAAATCGCAGAGTCTTTGCCAAACAATAAATTCTGAACACCCTGGTTATAGGCTGCAATACCCTCAATGGCAAGGTAGCCACGAGCCGCAGATTTTTCCATCATGATCTTTTCTGCAGCTTGTACGGCGCGCAATAATGGAATCTTTCCATCATCCGTGAAATACACGCCAACCCCAAGATTTACCTTGGTTGGGCGGCTATCAGCGTTATAGGCTTCATTGAGACCAAGAATGGGGTCACGGGGGGCAAGTTCGACGTTTGAAAAGAGGCTCATAGTATGAAAAATGTCAGAAAGTTCAAGCAAGCCTAGAATGATAGCCGAGATGCCAAAAAAGACAGAAAAAAAATCAGAAATCGACGTTTCGAGCCTTCCAGAAAACACCATTCGTTTTCCGGGTTCACCTTTCTTACTTCACCAACCATTTCTGCCTGCCGGAGATCAGCCTGAGGCCATTGCCCAGTTGGTGGAGGGAATTGAAGATGGCTTAATTTATCAAACTCTTTTGGGCGTCACAGGTTCAGGCAAGACTTATACGATGGCCAATACGATTGCACGTTTGGGTCGTCCAGCCATTGTTTTTGCCCCAAATAAAACGCTCGCAGCTCAGCTATACAGTGAGTTCAGAGAATTCTTTCCGCAAAATGCCGTTGAGTATTTTGTGAGTTACTACGATTACTACCAGCCTGAAGCTTATGTGCCAACCAGGGATCTTTTTATTGAGAAAGATTCTTCGATCAATGAGCACATTGAGCAAATGAGATTGTCAGCCACCAAGAGTCTTTTAGAGCGACGTGACACGATCATTGTTTCTACAGTATCTGCCATTTACGGTATTGGTAATCCTGGCGATTACCATCAAATGGTTTTGACTGTTCGCCAGGGCGATAAGTTAACTCAACGCGACATCGTGACGCGTTTGATTGCCATGCAGTACGAGCGCAATGATGTTGATTTTTCAAGGGGCACCTTCCGAGTTCGCGGCGATACCATCGATGTGTTCCCAGCAGAGCACAATGAACTGGCCGTGCGCATTGATTTATTTGATGACACGGTCGACAGTCTTCAGTTCTTTGATCCATTGACTGGCAGGATTCGTCAACGCATTCCACGCTTCACGATTTATCCAGGCTCACATTACGTCACTCCACGCGAAACAGTTTTGCGCGCAATTGAAACCATCAAATTAGAATTGCGTGAGCGCTTGGATTTTTATATCAAAGAAGGCAAATTGGTTGAGGCTCAGCGCTTAGAGCAACGCACACGCTTTGATCTTGAAATGATGTCCGAGTTAGGTTTCTGTAAAGGCATTGAAAACTACTCAAGACATCTATCGGGCGCCAAACCAGGCGAGGCGCCGCCGACATTGGTTGATTACTTGCCGCCAGACGCGTTGATGTTCTTAGATGAGAGTCATGTCCTGATAGGCCAATTGAACGGTATGTATAACGGCGATAAAGCCCGTAAAGCAACCTTGGTAGATTACGGCTTTCGCTTACCGTCAGCGATGGATAACAGACCGCTGAAGTTTGAAGAGTTTGAAAAGAAGATGAGGCAAATTATTTTTGTCTCAGCCACTCCGGCAGTTTATGAAGCACAACATGCCGACAAAGTAGTTGAGCAGGTGGTAAGACCCACGGGCCTTGTAGATCCCTTGATTGAGGTCAGACCAGCATCGACTCAAGTGGATGATGTGTTGACTGAAATTCATGCTCGCGTCAAAGTGGGGGAGCGGGTATTGATCACGACTTTGACGAAACGCATGTCAGAGCAGTTAACTGATTTCATGTCCGACAACGGTATTAAGGTGCGCTACCTGCACTCTGATATTGATACGGTTGAACGAGTCGAGATCTTAAGAGACTTGCGCCTTGGAGTTTTTGATGTGTTGATTGGCATCAATCTCTTGCGCGAAGGCTTGGATATTCCAGAGGTTTCTTTGGTTGCTATTTTGGATGCTGACAAAGAAGGTTTCTTGCGTTCAGAAAGAAGCTTGATTCAGACGATTGGTCGTGCAGCTAGAAACGTCAATGGCAAAGCTATTTTGTATGCTGATAAAATGACGGAATCAATGAAGAAGGCCATTGGTGAGACTGAGCGTCGCAGAACCAAACAAACTGAGTTCAACAAGCTTCATGGCATTACCCCCAAAGGGGTTGTGAAGCGCATTAAAGACATCATTGATGGGGTTTATGACGTTGATGAGAAACGTCAAGAGCTAAAATACGAACAAGAAAAAGCTCATTATGAAGATATGAGTGAAAAACAATTGGCCAAAGAAATTAAACAACTAGAAAAAATGATGGTTGATCACGCTAAAAATCTTGAATTTGAAAAAGCGGCGCAAACCAGAGATCAACTTCTCAAATTAAAAGCCATGGTCTTTGGTGCTGAGTTTCACGACACAATTCAATTAAATGGAAATTAGGCATGTTTGGGCTTAAAGATTTTCGCCGTTTATGGGTACGCTGGAAAGAATCAAGAGATGCCTCACAGGCATTAGATACTCTGCTGCGTGTACCAGATGACACCGCTGATTTGGCTGATCGCAATTGCTGGGCGATTGAGTTGGCTTATTGGTTACGCCGTACGGAAAAATCAACCAAAAATAAACCAGTTGTAACTTCAGAGGGTCATCCGGAGCACGCACGTTTAAGATCATTTTTAAAAATTCTTGAGCAACGGCCTGACGTCAAATTAAAAATTGCAAAATTGATTCGCAGTATTTTGCGAGACAACGATGCGCTTTCTTTGCTGTGTGACACAGGGGTTGCTACAAGGTCGAGCTTTTGGGGAGAAATGACGGAGCGTTTACGCAATCATTTGATTGCACCGCCACCTAATAAACCAGAACTCACGGTTTTATTTGCTCTTGGTTTTATTGGGAAGCATGATGCCTCTTGGGTTCATGATTTAGATGATGAATTATTAGGCTCACTCCATGACTTAACTCATTATCAAGAAGATAAATCTGCCACCAATAACTTAATCAAGGATATGGCTGATGCCATCATGATCTTGATCAGTTATATAAGTTCTGCGGGCTTGAGTTATTCCGTTAGATCAAGATTGCGGGGCGTCAGTGGTCAGGATTCTCCTTTTTATCGCTTAGGAAAACTTGCTGAAGACATTCTTAAGGTCGAGCCTCGCTTGAATGATCCTTCTTATCAAGCCACACTAAAAGAGTTTCAGGAAGCATTGAATGCTTGCTTCATTGCCTGCGATGACGTTTATGCTCATCTTGATGAGAATGGCGTTTCAGTAGAGACAGTCTTCCAAGTCGAGACCATGCGCTTGCGCTTAGCAAGAGTTGAAACATTGTTAGAGGCTTGGCTCCATCGTGATCAGGTGAAATTGTTTGCTAAATTAACCGCTGATTTAATTCTGACTGTTCAAGGTCACCGCAGTATCAGGCGCCTTGCGGAACAATCATTTGCTTTGCTATCAAGAAAAATGGTGGAGCGCAGCGCGGAGACTGGTGATCATTACATCGCAGGTAGTCGCAAAGAGTATTTTTCAATGTTGAAGAAATCTCTGGGTGGCGGTGCAATTATCTCGGGCACAGTTTATTTGAAGTTTCTGATCACCAATCTTGGTTTGGTCCGTTTCTTCGAAAACATTCTTTTGACAATTAACTACGCGGGTAGTTTTTTATTGATTCAATTTGCTAACTTCACTTTGGCAACTAAGCAACCCGCCATGACTGCTCCGGCGCTTGCGCAGTTATTAGACGACGTTAAAAGTAAAGAAGGTTTGGATCGTTTTGTCGATCGAGCCATGGCCTTGATGAGATCTCAGGCGGCTTCTATTTTTGGCAACTTGGCCATGGTAGTCCCAGCGGTGATTGCTATTCAAGTGGGCATCATCATGTTGCTGGGCCATCCCACCATGAGCCCTGCGAAAGCTACTTATATTTTCCACACTGTTTCGCCATTCAGCTTAGCCTTCTTATTTGCAGCTTTCACGGGCGTACTTTTATGGCTTTCTAGTGTGATTGCGGGTTTGGTTGATAACTGGTTTGTGTTGCATCGTATTCAAGATGTGATTCGTTACAACCGCAGAATCACGATGGTATTTGGTGACATTCGTGCAGCAAGGTGGGGGCAATGGTGGAGAGACAATATTTCAATTGTTTCTGCTAACGTTTCCTTAGGCTTTTTGTTGATCTATGGCCCAACCTTTTTAGGTTTCCTTGGGATTGGTATGGAAATTCGTCACATCACGCTCTCTGCTGGGCAGTTTGCAGCAGCTGCGACAGCCCTTGGATGGAAAACGTTCATGATGTCCGGTTTCTGGTTGGGCATTTTTGGTGTTTTGCTGATCGGCGTTTTTAACGTCTTAGTCAGCTTTTCTTTGGCTTTCAACATGGCTCTGGGCTCAAGGGATTTGCCAACTTTGGATCGAAGGCGCCTTTATGTGGCTGTTAGACGTCGGATCAAGTCTGACTTTACGTCACTATTATTTCCACCTAAGTAATTGATTTTTATGATTTATCTATCATAAGCCACAGTCTTACTTAGTACTTGAGCAGTTTAATGGGGTATCTGATAAACTTGAGTACAAGAGTCAGGTATTAAACGTTTCAACAACCCAATATTGATGAGGTAAGAGATGAGACTAACAACCAAAGGACGTTTCGCTGTCACTGCAATGATTGATTTAGCTCTGCGCGAATCTCATGGTCCAGTAACACTTGCCGGCATTAGCCAAAGACAACATATTTCACTGTCTTATTTAGAGCAGTTGTTCGGAAAATTACGACGTTTTGACATTGTTGAGAGTACTCGCGGACCAGGCGGTGGTTACACCTTGGCGCGCAAGGCTGAACAAGTCACAGTGGCTGACATCATCATCGCTGTTGATGAGCCCTTGGATGCAACGCAGTGCGGTGGCAAGGGTAACTGCCGCGGCGAAGACGCTAGTCATGGTCGTTGTATGACCCATGATTTATGGACCAGTTTGAATCAAAAGATGGTTGAGTATCTAAGCTCAGTGTCATTGGCTGATTTGGTCAAGCAACAAGAAGGTAGAGTCCACGTCCATGGCGTGCGCGAGACCAAGATAAAGCTTGAAGCTCCAAGATCCTCTAAGTCAACCACTGCAAGCGCGAAAAAAGAAGTTGAAGCCAAGAAGAAGCCATTGGCAAATTCAGTATTTACTTTTGCGCAGCAAATTAATTGATATTACCTATTGATGTAGTCACACAATAAGTAAAAAAGATATTGAGATAAAAGGAAATAAATATGTCATCACCTAAACCAGTGCCTATGTTTAGTCCAGAGCACTTCCCAATTTACATGGACTATTCATCAACCACACCGATTGATCCAAGAGTGGTTGATGTGATGATTCCGTATCTTCGTGAACAATTTGGCAATCCAGCATCACGCAGCCATGCTTATGGTTGGAGTGCTGAAGAGGCTGTTGAGACTGCTCGCACAGAAGTTGCAAAATTGGTGGGCGCAGATCCAAGAGAGATCGTCTGGACCAGTGGCGCTACTGAAAGTAATAACTTGGCTATCAAAGGTGCCGCGCATTTCTACAAAGAAAAAGGCAAACACATCATCACGATTAAAACAGAGCATAAAGCGGTGTTGGATGCCTGTCGTGAACTAGAGCGTGAAGGCTATGAAGTCACATACCTTGATGTATTACCAAATGGTTTGATTGATTTTGAAAAGTTCAAAGCTGCTGTTCGCCCTGACACTATTCTTGTTTCTGTGATGTTTGTAAATAATGAAATTGGCGTGATTCAAGATATTCCAAAAATTGGTGAGTTCTGTCGTGAAAAAGGCATCGTGTTTCACGTGGATGCAGCCCAAGCCACAGGCAAGGTTGCGATTGATTTGCAAACTCTCAAAGTTGACTTGATGAGCTTCTGTGCACACAAGACTTACGGACCGAAGGGTGTGGGAGCTTTGTTTGTGCGTCGCAAACCGCGTATTCGTATTGAGGCTCAAATGCACGGTGGTGGTCATGAGCGCGGTATGCGTTCAGGTACTTTGCCAACTCATCAATTGGTGGGTATGGGTGAGTGCTTCCGCATTGCCCGCGAAGAAATGGCTACTGAAAACGAGCGCATTCGCATGCTAAGAGACCGTTTGTGGAATGGCTTGAATCAAATCGAAGAGGTATATCTCAACGGTGACATGGATCAACGCATTCCGCACAACTTGAATATCAGCTTTAACTATGTTGAAGGTGAATCGATGATCATGGCCTTGAAAGATATCGCCGTGTCATCAGGATCTGCATGTACTTCAGCATCATTGGAGCCTTCATACGTGTTGAGATCATTGGGTCGTAATGACGAATTGGCGCACAGCTCGATTCGTTTCACGATCGGTCGTTTTACAACTGTTGAAGATGTTGACTTCACCATTGAGTTGGTCAAGAGCAAAATCGCTAAATTAAGAGATTTGTCACCACTTTGGGAGATGCACAAAGATGGTGTTGATATAAGCACGATTCAATGGGCAGCACATTAATTTTTATTGATCAATTAATAGTATTTATAAGATAACTGAGAAAGTAACTGAGGAAATAAAATGGCATACAGTGAAAAAGTAATTGAGCATTATGAAAATCCACGCAACGTTGGCTCATTTGAAAAAGGTGATGATCACGTTGGTACCGGTATGGTTGGTGCGCCAGCTTGCGGCGACGTGATGAAACTACAAATTCGTGTGAATGACCAAGGCATTATTGAAGATGCTAAGTTCAAGACTTATGGTTGTGGCTCAGCGATTGCTTCATCTTCATTGGTAACAGAGTGGGTCAAGGGTAAGACTTTGGATCAAGCGCTTGAAATCAAGAATGCTGCGATTGCTGAAGAATTAGCTTTGCCACCTGTCAAGATTCACTGCTCAATCCTGGCTGAAGATGCAATCAAGGCAGCAGTAGCTGACTACAAAGAAAAGCACGCTAAATAATCATGGCCATTACTCTGACAGAGAAGGCAGCCAAACACATCACGCGTTACATCGAGCGCCGTGGTAAAGGGGTTGGCTTGCGTCTTGGGGTTAGAACAACTGGTTGTTCAGGGCTTGCTTATCAACTCGAGTATGTTGACGAGATCTTGCCTGAAGACAGCATGTTCGAATCTTTAGGTGTCAAAGTGTATGTGGATCCCAAAAGCTTGGCTTATTTGGATGGCACCGAACTTGATTATGTGCGCGAAGGCCTGAATGAAGGATTTAAGTTCCAAAATCCAAATGTAAAAGATGAGTGTGGTTGTGGCGAATCTTTCAGGATTTGATGACTACTTTGCCTTATTTCAGCTAAAGCCACAATTTAAGATTGATAGGCAGGCCTTGGAGTCTGCTTATTTGACTGTGCAACAGAAGGTTCACCCTGATATGCACGCCCAGGCCAGTGATTCGGATAAACGCGTCTCGATGCAGTTATCGGCCCTGGCAAATTCAGCCTACCGAATACTCATGAACCCCATTCAAAGGGGTTTGTATATGTGTGCAAGGAATGGCGTGGATCCTCAGTTAGAAACCAATACCGCAATGCCTGCTCAATTTTTGATGCAGCAGATGGAATGGCGAGAGGCTTTGGATGATGTCAGAGATCAGCCCTCCAAATTACATGACTTATACAAAGAAGTAGAGCAAACAAGAGCGAATTTATTAAAAGAAGTTGAAGCTACGATTGA
>CAMBJN010000016.1 GCA_945867755.1 Polynucleobacter meluiroseus | reverse complement strand
GCAAAGATGTTGTAAAGCCATCCGACAAAATGAAAGATCAGAAGCTTGCTCAGAACGAGACCAAGGCAGAAAATTCAAGCAATGAGCCTGCGGCTGATGAAGGCATCAAACTATCTTGGCCCTCAAAAGGCAATGTGATTGATCGTTTTGACGAGGGTAAAAATAAAGGCATTGATATTTCTGGTAAATCGGGTGATCCGATTCAGGCTGCTGCGGATGGCAAAGTAGTTTATGCCGGTAATAGTTTGAGGGGTTACGGTAATTTGTTAATTGTTAAGCATGACAACACTTACTTAACTGCCTATGCTCACAATAAAACTCTTCTTGTCAAAGAGGGTGACACTGTTAAGAAGGCTCAAAAGATTGCTGAAATGGGCAATACCGATGCTGATCAAGTGAAACTGCATTTTGAAGTACGTAAGCACGGTAAACCTGTTGATCCAATGTCTTATCTTCCTTGAGCATGACCAAATCATTAGACTCAGATAACAGCTCATTCAATGACTTTTCTGAGCTAACTGATTTAAATAGTCAAGCGCTTGATGCAGATGAATTGAAAGAAGTTCTAGCTGCTGAATTGTCTGCGGACATTGTGCAGCGCTATCTGCAGCAAATTTCCAGCAAACCTTTATTCACTCCCGAAGAAGAACTCAAGGTAGCGACCCAGGCCAAGGCTGGTGATTTTTTGGCCAGACAAGCCATGATTGAGCACAACTTGCGTTTGGTTGTGAGCATTGCCAAAACCTATATGCATCGTGGTTTACCTTTGCCTGATTTAATTGAGGAGGGTAACTTAGGGCTGATGCACGCTTTAGACAAATTTGAGCCTGAACGAGGCTTTAGATTTTCAACTTATGCAACTTGGTGGATCAGGCAAAGTGTCGAAAAGGCTTTGATGAATCAGGTGCGAACCGTTCGTTTGCCTGTTCATGTTATTCGAGAAATTAATCAAGTATTAAGAGCTACGCGGTTTCTAGAGAAAGCTTTGGGCGCCCAAGGCAGAGCACCGGACCTTGAAGACATCGCCAGTTTGACGGGCAAATCAGTGGAGGATATTGCGGACGCTCTGGCATTGGCTGAGCACACCACATCTTTAGATGCTCCTCGAGATTTAGATCCGGGGTCTAGTCTGCTTGATTTTATTTCTGATGATCGCAGTGCCGCTCCTGATCAAGAGGTTGAAAAGTCCCAACTGGAAGAAATGTTGAGGAGTTGGTTAAAAAATTTAAAAGAAGACCAACGCATGGTCATCACCAGACGTTATGGGCTTGATAATCAAGAGCCAGCAACCTTGGAAGGTCTTGCAAAAGAATTGGGGTTATCCAAAGAGCGCATTCGTCAAATTCAGCAAGAATCTTTGATTAAACTCAAGAAACATTTATCGAGCCACGGATTAGATAAGGGTTCAGTGCTTGATGATTGATTCATGTATCTAACCAATAGAAAGAAAGATATTTCTCATGGCAGGCGTATTAGTTTTTGATATTGAGACCATTCCTGATGCTGCAGGCATCAGACGTTTGGAAAACATACCTGAATCTGTCTCGGACGAAGAGGTGGTCAATCAGGCTCTGGCCCTTCGAAAAGAAAAGACCGGTAGTGAATTCATGCCATTGCACTTGCATAAGGTGGTGGCAATTTCTTGTGTGATTCGCCGCACCACCAAGGAGGGTGCACCTCAATTCAAAGTGGGCAGTCTTGTTGATGCCAGAAGCTCTGAAAAAGAAATCATTCAAGCCTTCTTTGATTTGATTGAAAAATACACACCTCAACTTGTATCTTGGAACGGGAGTGGCTTTGACTTGCCAGTGCTGCATTACCGCGCTTTATTGAATGGCGTAGTGTCTTCTAGATATTGGGAGATGGGTGAGAGTGGCGATAGCGATAGCAGGGACTTTAAGTGGAATAACTACATCAGTCGCTATCACATGCGCCATATTGATTTGATGGATTTGTTGGCAAAGTTCTCAGGTCGTGCAAACGCACCGCTCGATGCTTTGGCCAAGTTATGTGGCTTCCCTGGAAAAATGGGCATGGATGGTAGTCAGGTTTGGCAGGGCTATTTGGACGGCAAGATCAAAGAGATCCGCGATTACTGTGAAACCGATGTTGTGAACACTTATTTGGTCTATTGCCGTTTTCAGAGAATGCGAGGCGGTGTTTCTCCTGAGGAATATGAAGAGGAAATTCAGTTTGTTAAAAATGAACTACTCAAAGAATCTAAAACCGTCAATGGTGCTTTTTGGCAAGAGTACCTGAATAACTTTTCCGTAGATTCAAAAGATAGCCTGTGACCCGAGTCGTTGTTGAATCTCTGAACCTTGAAGCGCAAGGTGTTGCTAGACCATTGGATGAAAATGGTGCGCCTGGTAAGGTGGTTTTTATCGATGGGGCATTGCCTAGAGAAGATGTTGAATTTCAATCCTACAAAGTCAAAAGTAAATTTGAGTTAGCCAAGCTCACCCATATTTATAAAACTTCATCAAGTCGCGTCACGCCAAAATGTCCCTCCTTTAATGAGTGCGGTGGTTGCTCGATGCAGCATTTAGATCCCAGAGCGCAATTGGCGATGAAGCAAAGAGTTCTGGAAGATAACCTCAAGTATCTGGGTCGTGTGCGCCCAGAAGTTATTTTGCGCCCCATATCGGGCCCAACTTGGGAGTATCGCTATCGTGGTCGTTTGTCGATATTCAAAATCCCTAAAGGCCGAGTGTTGGTGGGCTTTCACCAAAAAAAAGGTAGTCGAATCACCGATATGTTGTCCTGCGATATTTTGCCGATCCATGTGTCTAATTTATTGCCCCATTGGCGAGTATTGATTGCTCAGCTATCAATACCTGGTGAGCTGGCACAACTTGAGTTCGCGATTGGTGAGGGTGAGACACAGGACTCTTTAATAACTGCTTTTGTTCTAAGGCACTTAGAACCATTGAGCACTGCAGATCAGCAAATGCTGATCACCTTTGCGCAAATTCATGACATTGATATGTGGTTGCAGCCAGCTGGTCTTGACAGTGCTCATCCACTACATCCTGCAGACAGCCATCTTTGCTACAGGCTTCCAGAGTTTGATATTGAAATGCCATTCAAGCCCACTGACTTCACGCAGGTCAATCACCAAGTGAACAGGGTGTTGGTCAGCAAAGCAATTCAACTACTCGACCCTCAAGCATCGGAGCGCGTGATTGATTTATTTTGCGGAATTGGCAATTTCACATTACCTCTAGCCAGAAGAGCGGCCGAAGTTTTTGGTATTGAGGGCAGCGATGGTTTAACTGCAAGAGCCAAAGAAAATGCCACCCACAATCATTTGGGTGATCGAGTTAATTTTGCTTGTAGCAACTTATTTGAAGTGACCCCAGAAGTGATTCAGTCATGGGGCAAGGCTGATAAATGGTTGATTGATCCACCGCGCGACGGCGCGATGGCTTTGTCTACGGCGCTGGGCATCATGGCTAATTCTGGTGACTCTGAAGTAAAAGCTTATCTGCCAAAGCGCATTGTTTACGTTTCTTGTAATCCGGCGACCTTGGCCAGAGATGTAGGCATTCTGGTTGGTCAAGCAGACTATCGATTGAAGGCGGCTGGGGTGATAAATATGTTTCCGCATACTTCTCACATTGAATCCATTGCTGTTTTTGAGCGCTAAGACACTGAGTTCGAAAGACTAGACCTCAAAAACCAATGATGAATCAGCAATAAAAAAGGCCAGCAATGCTGGCCCTTTCCTTTATCTAGAGCGGGTTACTCGCGGTCACCACCAAAAATACCCAACAGAGCTAGCAAATTGCTAAACACGTTGTAAACACTTAGGTAGATACTCAAAGTTGCCACCACGTAGTTTGTTTCACCACCGTTGATGATGCGCTGAACATCGACCAAGATGAATGCTGAGAAGATCGCAATCGCTACAACACTGATTGTGAGCATCAAAGCAGGCATTTGAAGCCAAATGTTAGCCACTGAAGCAAGGATCAATAAAATCACGCCAATGAACAACCATTTGCCAAGACCTTGTGACAAGTCTTTCTTAACGGTACCGGCCAAGCTCGCCATACCGGCAAAAATCACGGCTGTGCCACCAAAGGCTGTCATGATCAAACTTGCGCCATTGCTAAATCCGAGGATTGAGCCAATCAAGCGTGAGAGCATTAGACCCATGAAGAATGTGAAGCCTAGCAATAGAACAACGCCTAGACCAGAGTCTTTGTTCTTTTCAATTGCCCAGAAAAAACCGAATGCGATCGCTAAAAAGGCGATCAAACCAATGAAAGGGCTTCCAGCAAAGAGTGAAAATCCTGTCGCAACACCAATCCATGCGCCTAAAACTGTAGGCACCATTGATAACGCTAAAAGTGCGTAGGTGTTACGCAACACTCGGTTGCGGACCTGAACGCTGGATGTAGCGCCGCTATTCCCAAAACCATAAGTGTTTAAATCGCTCATTGATACTCCTTTATGTGTAAACATGACTCGTCCACCACTGGACTCGTAGGGTAAGTATAGCCATTTCCCATGAATTTCAAGGGGGAATTCGATTGTTGATAGACGAATAGGGGTGTTTTTATGCTTTTTTGCTGTTTCAGTCCTATTTTAGCCGGTTGATTTCTGGACTTTTCCTTAAAAATCAACGCTTTTAGCTATTTCTTACTCGGGAAATCCCTCATGAACACTGTATAATTTGGGGTTTTTAATCTATCTATCAATGGAGTTTATTCATGGCAATTGAGCGCACCCTTTCTATTATCAAACCTGATGCAGTAGCGAAGAACGTTATTGGCCAAATTTACGCTCGTTTTGAGTCTGCTGGCTTGAAAGTTGTTGCTGCCAAAATGGCTCATCTTTCACGTCAAGAAGCTGAGCAGTTCTACGGCGTTCACAAAGAGCGTCCTTTCTTCAAAGACTTGGTTGATTTCATGATTTCAGGCCCAGTGATGATTCAAGCTTTGCAAGGTGAGAGCGCCATTGCTAAGAACCGTGAGTTGATGGGCGCAACAGACCCTAAGAAGGCTGACAAAGGTACGATTCGTGCTGACTTTGCTGACAGCATTGATGCGAATGCGGTACACGGTTCAGATGCTCCTGAAACAGCTGCGGTTGAAATTGCATTTTTCTTCCCAGGCATGCAAGTTTTCTCGCGTTAATTCATCCCATTGATTGACTCACGCATCAACTTACTGAACTTTGATCCGGAGGGAATGAGCGATTACATCGCGTCCCTCAAGGAGAAACCGTTTCGTGCTCAACAGTTGATGCGCTGGGTTCATCAGCGCGGTGAGGCTGACATTGCTCAAATGAGCGATTTGGCCAAAACCTTCAGAGCGACACTCGCTGAAAAAGCTTGCATATCAGCTCTGCCAGTTATCAGTGATCAGCAGGCGGCAGATGGCACCCGCAAATGGTTATTAGACGTTGCTGATGGCAATGCAGTAGAAATGGTTTACATCCCTGAAGATGATCGAGGCACTTTGTGCATTTCTTCTCAGGCTGGCTGTGCTGTGAACTGTACTTTTTGCTCTACGGGCAAGCAGGGCTTCTCAAGAAATCTCACACTTGGTGAAATCATTGGTCAGCTATGGATGGCCGAGCACACTTTGCGCAAAGAACCTGACGCAATCAAACGGATTGATAGTTACGATGGCACGCCGCTTGACGAGCATGAGGGCAGAGTTATTTCCAATGTGGTGATGATGGGCATGGGTGAGCCTTTGCTTAACTATGAACCCGTGGTCGGTGCGATGCGTTTGATGTTGAGTGATAACGCCTACGGCTTGTCTCGTCGCCGTGTCACTTTATCTACATCAGGTGTGGTTCCCATGATGGATCGTTTGGCGAATGACTTACCTGTGGCATTGGCCGTCTCATTACATGCGCCCAATGATGCGCTGCGTGATGAGTTGGTGCCAATCAATAAAAAATATCCACTAAAAGAATTAATGGCTGCATGTATGCGTTACTTGCCATTTGCTCCGCGAGATTTTTTAACATTTGAATATTGCATGTTGGATGGCGTTAATGATTCTGATCAACATGCAAAAGAGTTGGTTGATTTGCTCAAGAAAATACCTTGTAAATTAAATCTGATTCCATTCAATCCTTTCCCTGACTCTGGCCTAAAGAAATCAAGTGCTGCGCGGGTGCAAGATTTTGCCAAGCGCCTCATGGATGCTGGAATCATTACCACTGTGCGTAAAACACGTGGTGATGATATTGCTGCAGCCTGTGGGCAATTGGCTGGCGATGTGAAAGATCGTACCAATGTGAAGCAAAGAATGCAGGTGGTTAAGTTTGACAAAGGAGTCACTCGTTCATGAGTTCGAGTCCTACTTCACCATTAAAGAGAAGATTTAGTCAGCAGTCCATCATTGAATGGGCTGGTCAAGTTATCACGGTGGGCGGTGATGCTCCTGTGCGCGTGCAATCCATGACGAATACCGATACGGCCGATGTCATTGGTACCGCGATTCAGGTTAAAGAATTAGCCAAAGCTGGCTCAGAAATAGTGCGTATCACTGTGGATACTCCAGCAGCTGCTGCAGCTGTTCCTGCAATTCGTGAACAGCTCGATAAGATGGATGTTTTTGTTCCTTTGGTGGGCGACTTTCATTACAACGGCCACACCCTATTAAAAGATTACCCTGACTGTGCGCAAGCTTTGTCTAAGTACCGAATCAATCCAGGCAATGTTGGTCAAGGCGCTAAGCGTGATGTGCAGTTTTCACAAATGATTGAAATGGCTTGTCAGTACAAAAAGCCAATTCGCATTGGTGTGAATTGGGGAAGCCTTGATCAAGACCTATTGGCAAAACTACTGGATCAAAACGCTGCCAGTGCAGATCCTAAAGAGTTGAATCAAGTGATGGCTGAGGCTTTGATTCAATCTGCTTTGCAATCTGCAACAAGAGCTGAAGAATTAGGTTTGCCAGGGAATCAAATCACTTTATCTTGCAAGGTGAGCAATGTTCAAGATTTAATTTCTGTCTACAGAGATCTTGCTGTGCGCTGTGACTACCCATTGCATTTAGGTCTTACTGAAGCAGGTATTGGAAGTAAAGGGATTGTTGCCTCAACTGCTGCTCTTGCGGTGTTATTGCAAGAAGGTATTGGCGACACGATTCGTATTTCTTTGACGCCTGAGCCAGGAGCGCCCAGAGAGAACGAAGTGATTGTGGCTCAAGAGATTTTGCAAACCATGGGCTTGCGTCATTTCACACCCATGGTGATTGCTTGCCCAGGCTGTGGTCGCACAACCAGCACGTATTTCCAAGAACTGGCCTCACGCATCCAATCGTATTTGCGTCATCAAATGCCTATCTGGAAAAAGAATCATCCAGGTGTTGAGTCGATGAATGTGGCAGTGATGGGTTGTATTGTTAATGGCCCAGGCGAGAGCAAGCATGCCAACATTGGTATTTCATTGCCTGGCACTGGAGAATCTCCAGCAGCTCCCGTGTTTGTTGATGGAGTCAAGGTTAAAACTTTGCGTGGTGACAAGATCGCTGAAGAGTTTCAATTGATTGTTGATGAATATGTCAAAAATACATATCAGAACAAAGTGAGTGGGTAAGAATATGAGTCAAGATAAAGACGAGAATAAACAAAATAAAATCACTGGTGTGCGCGGCATGAATGACATGCTACCTGCGGAAGCGCCACTGTGGGCTCATTTAGAGCAGTCGATTCAGAGTTTGGTGAGAGCCTATGGTTACCAGCAAATTCGCACACCGATCGTTGAGCAAACTGCTCTTTTTAAACGAGGCATTGGTGAAGTCACCGATATTGTTGAAAAAGAAATGTACTCATTTGAAGATGGTCTAAATGGTGAGCAATTAACCCTCAGGCCAGAAGGAACAGCAGCTGCTGTTCGAGCCGTGATTGAGCACAACATGCTTTATGAAGGTCCAAAGCGTCTTTGGTACACGGGCCCAATGTTTAGACATGAGCGTCCTCAGCGTGGTCGTTACAGACAGTTCCATCAACTAGGTATCGAAGCACTTGGTTTTGCTGGTCCTGATATTGATGCCGAAATTATTCTGATGTGTCAGCGTTTGTGGGATGACTTGGGCCTATCAGGCATTAAGTTAGAGTTGAATTCACTTGGTCAAGCCAATGAGCGTGCTGCACATCGCGATGCTTTGATTGAGCACTTTAAAAAGTATGAGTCTGAGCTTGATGAAGATTCAAAGCGACGCTTGGTAACAAACCCTTTGCGTATTCTGGATAGCAAGAATCCTGCGATGAAAGAAATTGTTGAATCTGCTCCTCAAATATTGAACTATTTGGGAGAAGAATCTCTCAAGCATTTCGAGGGTGTACAAAAGCTATTGAAAGCCAATAATTTGCCCTTCACCATCAATCCTCGCTTGGTCAGGGGCTTGGATTACTACAACTTGACCGTATTTGAGTGGGTCACGACAGAGTTGGGTTCGCAAGGAACTGTGGCAGGTGGCGGTCGCTATGATCCCTTGATTGCTCAAATGGGTGGTAAAGCTGCTCCAGCATGTGGCTGGGCCATGGGTATGGAGCGCGTGATTGAGTTAATGAAAGAGCAGGGCTTGACCAGTGATTTAGAAGCAGGGTGCGATATTTATATGCTTCACCAAGCTGGCGAAACACTTGAACCTACTTTTATCATGGCGGAACGTCTGCGCAGTGCTGGTTTAGAAGTTATCTTGCACTGCTCCGCAGATGGCAAGGCTGCTAGCTTTAAATCACAAATGAAAAAAGCAGATGCCAGCGGTGCTGCATATGCGATTATTATTGGACCTGATGAGTTGGCCGCTAATCAAGTTCAGTTAAAAGATTTGCGTCGTGATGGACAACAAATCACAGTCTCAATGGATAATTTGGTTGATGAAGTCATTAATCAATTAGTCAGCACTTCAGAATAAGAGAATAACTATGCATTTCAATCTAGATGAACAAGAACAATTAGCTGAGTTAAAAGCTTGGTGGAAGCAATACGGCAAGTGGTTGATTGCGATACTCATCCTTATCTTGCTTTTTTACACTTCATTCACTGCTTGGAATGGGTGGCAAAACCGGTCTTCTCTTGCCGCCAGCAAGCTTTATGAGACTTTACTGGTCTCTGCTCAAAAGCAAGATGTTTCAGGGGTTCTAAGAGCCACCAAGGATTTACAGGATCAATACTCATCAACCAGCTACGCTGGTATGGCTGGATTGGTTGCTGCTCAAGCCGCGAATAGCTCAGGTGATATGGGTGCTGCTGAACAACAGTTGCGCTGGACGATGTCTAAAGCCTCTTCAGACGCACACCGTGATGTTGCCAGGGCGCGCTTGGTTTCTTTGTTGATTGATAAGCCTGATTTCGCTGAAGCTGAAAAAGTCGCCAGCGTTTCAGTATCAACTGCTTTTGAGCCGCTGTTGCTTGAAAGACGTGGGGATGTTCAGTTGGCGCAACAAAAAATGGTTGAAGCCCGTCAGTTTTATCAACAGGCTTGGGACAAGTTGGCCAAGAACCCTGATTCTGCAGATGAAGCAAAACGTTTATTGAAAGTTAAATTAGATGCTGTTGGAGGTCGTTAATGACAAAATCTCTTTCTAAGCTTGCATGGGCTTTCTTAGCCATCAGTTTTTTGGCTTCATGCTCTAGTGTTAAAAAGCGTGAGCCGGCCCCATTGACCAAAGTTGATGACAAAATTTCCGTTACCTCTGTTTGGTCTACCAGTGTTGGCAAATCTGATACTTTTGTGATGCGACCTGTTTTAGTTGGAGATTATTTATATACCTCTGCTGGCAATGGCACGGTTTCAAAAATCGAAGTTCTGACTGGTAAAGTTGCGTGGCAAGTAAAAGCCCCTTCAGATATTTCATCTGGCCCCGGCAGTGATGGCAATGTTGTTGTGGTTGGTTCAACCAAAGGCCTTGTTTATGCCTACGATTCAGCTGGTCAGAAGCTCTGGGAAGAAAAGGTTGGCGGAGAGGTTTTGACTGAGCCTCTCGTCTTGGGCAGTCTTGCAGTGATTCGCACCATCGACAACCGCTTCATTGGTTTAGATGCAAAAACAGGCAAGCGTCGCTGGTCTTATGCGCGCCCACAAACAGCCTTAGCACTTAGAAATAGTTTTCCCATGGTTCCAGTGGCAGCCGATGCATTTGTGACTGGTTTTTCTGGCGGCAAGATCGGTGTGATTGGCTTATCTTCAGGCAGTCTTTTATGGGAATCATCTTTGTCTTACCCTAAGGGATTCTCAGAGATCGAGCGAATGACAGATGTTTCTGCCAGACCAACCGTTTTGGGACAGCGTTTATGCGCCGTTGCTTTTCAGGGAAGAATCGCTTGTGGAGATATGAACACTGGTAATTTAACTTGGGCTAAAGATTTCTCAAGTCACACAGGTACCGCACAGTCACAAGATTTTGTATTTGCTGCTGATGAAAAATCTCATGTTGTTGCATACAGAGCAGCTGATGGCGTTGAAGTTTGGCGCAATGAGACCATGACTTGGCGTGATGTCGGCGAGCCTTTGGCAATTGGTCGCGTGGTGGTGATGGGTGATAAGCAAGGGTACCTTCATACCTTAGAGCAAAGTAGTGGTCAGGCGATCGCTAGAGTAAGGGTAGACAGTAGTGGTATCAGTGCGGCTCCAATTGTTGCCAATGGATTGTTGATCATTCAAACACGTGGCGGCACTTTATCTGCCTATCGCCCTAATTAAATATACATCTACCTGAGTTGAGCTTAGATTAAAAAATCGTGCCTCACTCAGTCAGAGACTTAAAGAACTTATGAAACCAGTCATTGCCATTGTTGGCAGACCAAACGTTGGCAAATCAACACTGTTCAATCGCTTGACGCGCTCGCGTGATGCATTGGTAGCTGATTTTTCTGGCTTAACACGTGATCGGCACTATGGTAATGGCCGTGCGGGTGAGCGCGAGTTCATTTGTATTGATACAGGCGGTTTTGAGCCCGTTGCCAAAACAGGTATCTTGGCTGAAATGGCCAAACAAACCAAGCAAGCGGTTGTTGAAGCCGATGTGGTAATTTTCTTGGTGGATGCTCGTTTGGGTATGGCACCCCAAGACCGCGTCATCGCAGATTTTTTACGTAAGACTGGTCGCCCAGTTGTTTTGGCGGTCAATAAAGCTGAGGGCATGGCGTATGCCACAGTCACAGCAGATTTCTATGAATTAGGTTTAGGTGAGCCAGTAGCAATTTCTTCAGCGCATGGCGATGGCGTTCGTTACATGATTGACGATGCCTTGGATGCATTAGGTTTACCAGATGAACCTGAAGAAGTTGATCGAACAGATAAGCCCATGCGAATTGCGGTAGTGGGGAGACCAAACGTTGGTAAATCTACATTCATCAACACCTTGATTGGTGAAGAGCGTGTGATTGCATTTGACATGCCTGGTACAACCCGAGATGCGATTGACGTACCGTTTACTCGCAACGGTAAACCGTATGTGATGATTGATACAGCCGGTCTTCGCAAGCGCGGCAAAGTATTTGAAGCAATCGAAAAATTTTCGGTGGTTAAAACCTTGCAAGCGATTGCAGATGCTAACGTCGTGATTTTGATGTTGGACGCTCAACAAGATATTTCTGAGCAAGATGCTCATATCGCAGGTTTCATCGTTGATGCTGGTAGGGCATTGGTATTGGCGGTGAATAAATGGGATGGCATGGATGATTACCAAAAAGAACGTGCCAGAACTGACATTGCTAGAAAGCTACGGTTCTTAGACTTTGCCAACGTTCATCCAATTTCAGCCATCAAAGGGTTTGGCATCAAAGAATTGTTCAAAGATGTGGACGTTGCTTACGGTGCCGCGATGTCTAAGATGCCGACTCCAAAGCTGACCCGTATTTTGGAAGAAGCAGTTGAATTTCAGCAACCAAAACGAGTTGGTATGTCACGCCCTAAGATGCGTTATGCGCACCAAGGTGGTTCAAATCCTCCGATTGTTGTGATCCACGGTAATGCCTTGAGTGGTGTTACTGACAGCTATCGTCGTTATCTAGAAGGTCGATTTAGGGAGGCCTTTAAGTTACGCGGCACCCCCTTAAGACTTGAGTTCAGAACGGGTCAAAACCCTTTTGTTGACTCGGATAAAGGTAAGAAAAAAAAGTGAAGAACACTTTTTATATAGCTTAGTTAAACTAAGGGCTAATCCACCAATAATAATGATTAACTGAGACTAGATTTCTAGAGTAAGACTCCAAACAACCAATAAGAAAGAAGGAGCAGGCGTGAATAATAATAAAGGTCAACTTTTGCAAGATCCATTTTTAAACGCGCTGCGCAAAGAGCACGTTCCCGTATCTATTTACTTGGTCAATGGAATTAAATTGCAGGGTAATGTTGAATCATTTGACCAGTACGTGATTCTTTTACGTAATACCGTGACTCAAATGGTTTACAAACATGCTATTTCAACTGTGGTTCCTGCTAGAGCCGTGGAGTTCCGTGCTGATGAGGGAACCCCAGACGCTTAACTTCTTATGCAAGCAGTTAAAGCAGCCCTTATTGGGATAGATCCAGGCGGTAAACCTGACTTTGCAGACAGTATGGCGGAGTTAGGCCTTCTCGCATCCAGCGCAGGCTCTCAGCCTGTGATGACCATGATAGCCAGGCGATCAAAGCCAGACCCAGCCCTTTATATGGGCTCAGGTAAAGCCACAGAATTAAGAGAGCAGATGGAGGCCAATGAAGTGGAGTTGGCGATTTTCAATCACGCTCTTTCACCAGTTCAGCAACGTAATTTAGAGCGTCACCTGCAGTGCCATGTGATCGATCGAACTGGTTTGATTTTAGATATTTTTGCTCAAAGAGCCAAGAGTCATGTAGGTAAGACTCAAGTGCAGTTAGCCAATGTCCGTTACCAAGTATCAAGATTGGTCAAAGCTTGGAGTCACTTAGAGCGTCAAAAGGGTGGTATTGGTATGCGCGGCGGCCCCGGTGAGACACAGATGGAATTAGACCGAAGGATGCTTGAAAATAAAGCAAAACGCTTACAAGCTGAATTGGCGAAATTACAAAAACAACAAGCCACTCAAAGACGATCTAGAGAAAAGGGCGATGTCTTTTCAATTTCCTTGGTCGGCTATACCAATGCTGGTAAATCCACTTTGTTTAATGCCTTGACTAAGGCCGGTACCTACGCGGCAGATCAATTATTTGCTACTTTAGATACCACCTCAAGAAAAGTTTATCTGCCTGAGGTTGGTAATTCTGTGATTTCAGATACGGTTGGATTTATTCGCGATCTTCCGCATCAGTTGGTAGAGGCTTTCAGGGCAACTTTGGATGAAACTGTCAAGGCTGATTTGTTACTTCATGTGGTCGACGCATCAAGCTTTGATCGCGAACAACAAATGATTGAAGTTGATAAGGTTTTGACTGAAATTGAGACCAATGAAACCCCTCAGCTGATTGTGGTTAATAAAATTGACCAAGTTCCCGCTTTGATGGAGCGAGGACCCGTTGTTCGATATGACAGAAGCGGCAAGGTAGCGGCCATCTATATATCTGCCAAAGAGGGCCTTGGTCTAGATTTGATGCGTCAAACATTGGCTGATTTCGCAAGGAACACTGATAGAATGAAGGCTCCTGTAGACAAGGTTCCTTCTGTTGCAGAATTAAGTTCACAGGCCCCAGTTAAACGCTGGGAATCGTTAGATGTTTTTCATACTCGTACAGGACTGTATTCCCCCTTCGATGCGTAAATTACTAAAAATATTCTCAGTTAATGATCCCGGTTGGGGCAATAACCATCAATCAGGCCCAGACCGTGGCCGTGATGAAAAAGACGCGACCCCACCTCGTCAAGAGGAGAGACCTCGTAAACCTCAAAAACAAGATGGCCCACCTGATTTAGATCAGTTGTGGACAGACTTCAACAATCGTTTGAATAATTTATTCAAAGGTAAAGGCCAAGGCGGGGGCAATAATGAGCCACCATCATCCAAAGGAACTGGCAGCGGCGATGGCATGAAGTCAAGTATTGGTGCAGGAGTCGTGGTCTTGGTAGCGGTGGTGGTTTGGGTGTTCAGCGGATTTTTCATGATCCAAGAAGGCCAGACCGGCGTGGTTTTGCATTTTGGTAAATACAGCCACACCACACGCCCTGGTATCAACTGGCGCATGCCTTGGCCGGTTCAATCCCACGAAGTGGTGAACCTGTCGTCTATTCGTTCAGTTGAAGTGGGCAGAACTAGTTTAATCAAATCATCAAATCTTAAAGATTCTTCAATGTTGACTGAAGATGAGAACATCATTGATGTGAAATTTGCTGTTCAATATCGTTTGAAAGATGCGTCTGAGTATTTGTTCAATAACAAAGATCCAGATGGGGCTGTTGTGCAGTCTGCTGAAACAGCGGTGCGCGAGATCGTGGGTAAAAGCAAGATGGACAATGTCTTGTATGAGAACCGTGAAAAACTTGCGATTGATTTGAATACATCGATTCAGAAAATTTTGGATAGTTACAAGGCTGGAGTTTTCATTACGAGCGTTACGGTTCAAAACGTACAGCCACCTGAGCAAGTTCAAGCAGCGTTTGATGATGCTGTTAAGGCTGGTCAAGACCGTGAGCGTTTGAAAAGCGAAGGTCAGGCTTACGCGAATGACATCATTCCGAAAGCTCGTGGTGCCGCTGATCGTTTGATGCAAGAGGCTGAAGGTTATAAAGCCAAAGTGACTGCAACGGCAGAAGGCGATGCTACTCGTTTCAAGTTGATTCAAGTGGAATATGCCAGAGCCCCTCAAGTGACTCGAGAGCGCATGTACATCGATGCCATGCAAGAAATTTATAACAACGTGACCAAGGTCATGGTTGATCAACGTTCAAGCAATGGTAGCTTGTTGTACTTGCCATTGGATAAACTAATTCAACAGGCAGGTCCGAGCACATCAGCAATACCCTTACAGACATCAAACACAATGGCAAACACACCTGCCAATATTTCAACTCCTAACCCTAACTCACCAATTGTGAATCCTGCAGCAGCTCCTGCTGAGAGAAGAGACACCTCTGGTTTGCGTAGTCGTGAACGATAGGAGATCAATAGAATGATGAATCGAATTTTCCCAGTTATTGCCGGTCTGTTTATTTTGATTGGCCTTTTATCGTCAACCATTTTTGTTGTTGATCAACGTCAGTACGCAGCGGTGTTTGCCTTTGGTGAGCTAAAGCGCGTGGTTGAAGAGCCTGGTTTGCAATTTAAGTTGCCGCCACCATTCCAAAGTGTGCAATTTTTTGAGCGCCGTATTTTGACCATTGACACACCAGATGCAGAGCGTTTCATCACGGCTGAAAAGAAAAACTTATTGGTTGATTCTTATGTGAAGTGGCGCATTGTTGAGCCGCGTAAATTCTTTATCAGCTTCAGAGGTGATGAGCGCATGGCCCAAGACCGTTTGAATCAGTTGGTTAAGTCAGCTTTGAACGAAGAATTCACCAAGCGCACCGTTCGTGAATTGATTTCTGAGCAGCGCGAGCAAGTAATGCAGAACATTCGCAAAAAAGTGGCTGAGGAAGCTGCTGACATTGGTATTGAAATCGTTGACGTGCGTTTAAAGAGAATTGATTTGCTGGCAGAGATCAGCGAGTCTGTTTTCCGTCGAATGGAAGCAGAGCGTAAGCGTGTGGCCAATGAGTTGCGTTCAACTGGTTCTGCAGAGTCTGAAAAAATCAGGGCTGATGCTGAGCGTCAACGCGATGTTATTTTGTCCAGGGCTTACCGTGATGCTCAAAAAATCAAGGGTCAAGGCGATGCACGAGCCACAGCACTATACGGCGAAGCATTTAACCGTGACCCACAATTTGCTCAGTTTTACAGAAGTCTTGAGGCTTACCGTAGTAGCTTTAGAACCAAGCAAGACTTGATGGTGATGGATCCAAGCTCTGAGTTTTTAAAATTCATGAAAAGTAGCAGACCTCAGCCTTCAAGCTCTAATCCGACGGCCAAGTAATGAATCGCTGGTTATTACCTGAAAACATTTCGGATATCTTGCCATCTGAGGCAAGAAAGATTGAGGATTTGCGCCGAATTCTTTTGGACCGTTTCCAGGCCTATGGTTATGAATTGGTCATGCCCCCGATGTTGGAGTACCTAGATTCATTGTTGACTGGCTCAGGTCAAGACTTGAATCTAAAAACTTTTAAATTGGTGGATCAGATTTCAGGTAGAACCCTTGGTTTGCGGGCAGATATGACGCCTCAGGTTGCCAGGATCGATGCACACCTACTTAATCGCAAAGGCGTTACACGCCTTTGTTACGCTGGATCAATTCTTCACACCCGAGCAGCTGCAGGCTCTAGCTCAAGAGAGCAGTTGCAATTAGGTGCTGAGATCTATGGTCATGCTGGTTGGGAAGCAGATCTAGAAATCCAAGCATTATTAAATAACGTCCTTAATTTGAGCCAGGTCGGTGAAATCACCTTGGACATGTCTCATGCTGGTCTATTGACGGCTATTTTGGGTGATTTTGCACCTCAGTCAGAATCGCTGGATGCCCTTTACTCTGCGCTGCAGACCAAAGATTTACCTGGCTTGAATCAAGTGCTCAAGGATTGGCCGTCTGAGGTTAAATCAGCTGTTTTGGCTTTGGCCAATCTCAGCGGTTCGCCTGAAAAGGTCTTGGTTCAGGCTCGTCAAAATTTACCTAAAACTGCCGCTGTTAAAACTGCTTTAGAAGAATTAGAGCGTCTTTGTGCGGCTGTTGCAGATTTGCCAAACAGCCCACAACTGAACTTAGACCTCTCTGATTTGAAGGGTTACCAGTATCACAGCGGGGTGATGTTTGCGGCTTA
>CAMBJN010000015.1 GCA_945867755.1 Polynucleobacter meluiroseus | reverse complement strand
TGCCACTGTCTTCTTTTTTGATTCAGGTAGCCAATGAAGGTCATGATTGGAATACACCTGAAGGCAGAGCGCAAACTCAACATGCAGCCAAGCCACTCTTGTTGTCGATGCCTGCGATTGCATTGAGAGCTCAATTGATTCGTGAGCTGGCGCAAAGAGTTGGCATCACCCCAGTAGAACTCGAATCATTTTGTGGATTCAAACCTTTTGTTGAGCCAAAACAAATGACACCAGTCAGCAACACTGGCAATGAAAAATATATGAGCGGTTCTAGTGGTAAAAAACCATGGGCCAAGAAGGCGCCCATTTCATCTGGCCCTCCACCCACAGCGCCTACTGACTTAGCAGAGCAAGTCTTAAGAATTCTTTTGCAATTTCCATTCTTTGCTAGAACACTTGAACCTGAAGCAAAACGTCTTATTTTGGGGGCTGCCCAAAAAAGATCAGAGAAGGCCATGGCATTGATGGCTGATTTGATTTTTCAGTGCGAACAAATGCCATCAAATGTTGGCTTTGCAGTATTTCAGGAGCAATTGGACCGGGCGCCATTGGCTAAATCCTATGCCATCTTGCGAGAAAGAATCATGAAAAGTGATTTAACTGAAGATATTGCAAAAGAAGACTTTTACAGCACCCTGAAAAAATTGGAACATGTTGATTTAAAGGATCAAATGACCGAAATTGCTGCCAGAATAGCCGCTGGTCAAACCCAGGAAGGTGATGTTGAGCGCTATCGTCAATTAATGACAAAACTCAAATAATCTGGAAAAACTGTAACTCACCGACTATAATACAAGGTTTCCGAATTTCTAATGAAATTCAATAAGTTAGCAGTTTTGTAACTTCTTAGTCTATTAAAGTGAGCGAGTACTAACATTATGCCAGCATCCAAAGCTAAAAAAGTCGTTTCTAAGACAATTCCTAAAAAAGTAATTTCAAAGCCGGTAGCTAAGAAGCCAGCTCCTAAAAAAGTGGCGGCTAAGCCTGTGGCCAAAAAACCAACAGCCAAGCCAGTTGCTAAGAAAACAACAAAACCAACAACCAAGCCAGCGCCAAAAAAGCCGCTAGCTAAAAAGCCATCAGCAAAGCCGGCGACTAAGAAACCTGTGGCCAAGAAGGTCGCAGTAAAGCCAATAACCAAAAAACCAACAGCAAAGCCACCAGCTAAAAAAGCAGTCGTTAAGCCAGCAGCTAAAAAAGTTATTGCCAAGGCGCCAGCTAAACCAGTTAAGGGTGCAAAGGTAGCGAAGGCTGTTGTTAAAACTGCAAAAGAATTAAAAGAGGAAGCTAAGTTAGCTAAAGCTTTAGCTAAGGAATTAGCCAAAGCCGAAAAACTAAAAGCAAAAAAAGTTAAGGAAGACGCAGCAACTTTAGTGGTTGCCACTGATGAGAATGGTGAGCCCATTAAAAAAACACGTGGTCGTAAACCAAAGCCAGTAGAGCCGGTTGATCCAAATGTGGATAACCGCACAGACCGACAAAAGGCACGTGATCGTAAGGCAAAAGAAAAAGCATTGTTACAAGAGTTCAATGCTCAGAAATTAGGCAGTGAAGAGCAGCAAGAGTTGCGTCGGTCCCGTTTGAAGCATTTGATCAAGATGGGCAAGTCACGTGGTTACTTAACGCATGGCGAAATCAATGACGTGATGTCAGATGAAATTTCCGATTCTGACTCATTGGAAACATTGATCAGCTTATTGAGCGATATCAGCATCACCGTTTACGAACAAGCTCCAGACGCAGAAACATTGTTGTTGAATGAGAACGCACCATCTGCCACAACCGAAGAAGAGGCTGAAGAAGAAGCTGAAGCAGCTTTATCAACCGTTGACTCTGAGTTTGGTAGAACCACCGATCCAGTCCGCATGTACATGCGTGAAATGGGTACGGTTGACCTTTTAACTCGCGAAGGCGAGATCGTCATTGCTAAGAAAATTGAAGCCGGTCTTAAAGAGATGGTGATGGCATTGTCAGCATGTCCAGTGACTATTTCTGAGATTTTGGTCAACGTTAAGAAAATCGAAGAAGGCACGATGGAAATTGATGAGTTTGTCGATGGTTTGGTTGATCCAAACGCAGAAGACATTCCAATGACTGCCGTTGAAGAAGAGGAACCTCTTGAAGAAGGCGAAGAAGGCGAAGAAGGCGAAGAAGATTCAGGCGGTGGTGGCAATACTGCATCTGCCAAACAGCTTGAGGAATTAAAGCAACTTTCTTTGGTTAAATTCGTGGTGATCCGCAATCAATTTGAAAAGATGCGCAAAGCACACGAAAAAGAAGGTTATAACTCTCCTGGCTACAAAAAAGCACAAGAAGCAATTCGTAATGAATTAATGGGATTCCGCTTAACGGCCAAGTCTGTAGAAAAACTTTGTGACACGATGCGCAAGCAAGTTGATCAAGTCTGGGCATTGGAGCGCAGTTTGGTTCGAGTGCTTGTTGATAAAGTGGGCGTACCACGCGGTGAAGTGCTGGCGGCCCTACCAAAACAAGCATTGAATTTAAAGTGGTCTTTAATCTTGCTCAAAGACGCCAAGTCTTACGCAGCGATTCTTGAAAGAAACATCCCTGCCGTTCAAGAAATTCAACAAAAGTTGATTGATATTCAAAACAACGTGGTCTTGCCACTTCCTGAATTAAAAGAAGTGAATAAGAAGATGAACGAGGGGGAAAAACGTACTCGCGCTGCTAAACGTGAAATGACTGTTGCCAACTTGCGTTTGGTAATTTCAATTGCTAAGAAATACACCAACCGTGGTTTGCAGGTCTTGGACTTGATTCAAGAAGGCAACATTGGTTTGATGAAAGCGGTCGATAAGTTTGAATACCGTCGCGGCTATAAGTTCTCAACTTATGCAACATGGTGGATTCGTCAGGCAATCACGCGCTCAATCGCTGACCAGGCTCGCACCATCCGTATCCCAGTGCACATGATTGAAACGATCAACAAGATGAACCGCATCAGCCGTCAAATTTTGCAAGAGACAGGTGTTGAGCCTGATGCTGCAACATTGGCCTTGAAGATGGAGATTCCAGAAGACAAGATTCGCAAGATCATGAAGATCGCTAAAGAACCTATCTCAATGGAAACCCCAATTGGTGATGATGCAGATTCAAACTTGGGCGACTTCATTGAAGACACTAATACATTGGCCCCGCAAGAAGCAGCTTTGCATGACTCAATGCGTGATGTAGTCAAGGACATCCTTGATTCATTAACGCCGCGTGAAGCCAAAGTGTTGAGAATGCGTTTTGGTATTGAGATGAGCACTGACCATACTTTGGAAGAAGTGGGTAAGCAGTTTGACGTTACTCGTGAGCGTATACGTCAAATAGAAGCTAAGGCTTTGCGTAAAATGCGTCATCCAAGCAGAAGCGACAAACTCAAGAGCTTCTTAGAGGAAGATTAATCCATACGGGCCCTTAGCTCAGCTGGTTAGAGCAGAGGACTCATAATCCTTTGGTCCGCGGTTCAAGTCCGCGAGGGCCCACCAGAAAAGACAAAACCCTCATCATTACTGATGAGGGTTTTGTCTTTTGGGCGTTCCTACTAAAGAAAGGCAAGTGCTCGCACTGGCGATCCGCTGGCACCTTTGAGATTGAGAGGAATCCCTTGAAACTCAAAGACGCCCTTTCCAATTAGCTCCTCCAAGTTACAAAGCCACTCATAGTGAGTAATCTTCCGGTCGCGGCACGTACGATGACTGGGGAAGGTTGGATCATTTGGCCGATCGGTCGAAGGACCTTCGACACCGTGAAGCTTGGATCCTCGGTCAGCTAGCCAGTGCGTTGCTTCTGCTGTGACACCAGCATTTCGATGAGAGATTTCTGGCATCGGAAAATACTTCTTGTGTAGGCCAGTACAAAGCAGCACGATGTGGCCATCCACTTTGACCCCTGCTTTTTTTTCAGCCTCTTCCATATCTTTTGCAGATATATCACCAAGGTCCGGTATGTGACGCAAGTCAAAAACCACGGCATTACCCATAAACATCGTTACATCCATTTCGTCGATCGGAAGCCCTTGAGGATGCATGTGAAAGAAGGCGTCCACGTGAGTACCAATGTGATCATTCATCGCAAAATAGCAACTAGCAAAAGTCATCGGATCGTCTGGCGTGCCTAGATTACGTGCTTTTGACGCTTCATGCGTTCCATGAGGCAGGACAAAAGGAGGGCGCATATTTTTATGCGCAGGCATTCCATCATAGATCTTGACGGAAAGGTCAATAATAGTACGGACCATTTTCTTTCTCTTTCAAATATTTATAAATGTAGGGGTGCCTCATAATTTGAAACCCACGGCAAGCTTAAGTAAATCCTATTCTATTTAATAACTGTCAAAAAAACGAAGGGTGCATTTAACTGTTATTAACGAAAATCAATCAACGGTGATGCCGGCGTCCTTTACAAGTTTCGTCCAACGCTGGGATTCTTCTTTTAGGATTGCAGCAAACTGATTGGGGGTATTGGCTACTGGTTGAAGACCTTGCGCTAGGAGTCGATCTTTGATTTCGGGAATCTTCGTGATGCGTACAAGTTCACTATTAATTTTTTTAATCACATTCGGTGGGGTACCAGCGGGCACTAGGATGCCATACCAAGTAGAGGTGTCAAAACCACGTAGTGACTCCCCGATAGCTGGAACCTCCGGCGCAACGGGAGATCGCTTGGCCGTAGTTACACCGAGCGCCTTCAACTTTCCTGAACGGATATGTGGAAGCGCGGTTCCGATCGGTTCAAAGATCAGATCGACGCGACCGCTGTTCAAGTCTGCAAATGCAGGCGCCGTCCCTTTGTAGGGAATGTGAACAATATCGATTCCAGCGAGAATTCTCAGATATTCACCCATTAGATGAGACCCTGTACCAACCCCTGCCGAAGCATAATTAATGGTTCCAGGCTTCAATTTTGCCAGTGCGATTAGTTCATTTACGTTATTGGCTGGAAGTGATGGTGTTGCAGCTAAGATGCTTGGAACATCGGCAAGAAGACTCACTGGGGAGAAATCTTTTTCTGCATTGTAGGGAAGCTTGCGGTAAACAGCGGCGCTGCTTGAATGTCCTACATTGGTCAGATAAATTGTATAACCGTCCGCCGGTGATTTCGCTACGAACTCAGCACCAATGGTGGTGCCAGCGCCGGGGCGGTTTTCGACCACTACTGACTGTTGCCATGCCTTGGAAAGTTCCTGTGCGTAAATGCGAGCCATGTTGTCGGCAACGCCGCCCGGTGGGAAAGGAACAACTAGTCGTAATGGCTTGTTAGGATATTCCTGCGCAAATGCCATTCCAGTAATTCCGATAGCTGCTAAAGCAGTCAGCCAAATTATTATTCTTCGAATCTTGATCATTATCATCTCCTTGATGGTGTGGCTGGGATTTCAGCCGATAAAACAGTATATTGGGAGCGGCCAATCCAAGGGGCAGCTTTTTCGAACAATTTAGCTAGTCTAAAAACTGCTAGGTCAGCACCAAACGGACCAACGAGTTGCATGCCGATGGGTAGACCATTGCAAGATGGTGCGACTGGAATGCTGATAGCAGGAAGAGCTGCAGCATTCACAAACGTAGCGAAGATCGCAGCAGCTCTTGGTCCCACATCACCTCCATTGATCTGGCTGGGGCACGGCGCACCAAGCGCCCATGGTAGCGATGCTGACGTAGGCATTAGTAGAAAGTCCGCTGTTTCAAAATACATTGCTAGACGAGAACGAATTTGCTGAACTGAATCGAGCGCATTTATATAGTCTTCAATTGATACGGCTAATCCCCGCTCGGCAAGCACCTTAGTTCCAGGGTGCACGAGCGATCGCCAATTGGCGTGAGGCATGAGTATGCGAGCAAGCCCAGCTGTGCTTAGGGTGGACCAGACGCGCTCTACCTCAAATAGATCATAAGGTGCTTGAATTTCTTCTATAAAATGCCCCAGCGATTCAAAGGTCTGAGCTGCTGCCTGAACGCTAGCCTTAACAGCATGATCTACTGGCATGTTATCAATGCAAAACAGGCAGTGAATACGCGAGCGCGGCAGCGCTTTGCGGGGTAAATTTTCAGGTAAAAGTGCATCACTAAAACAAAGGGAAGTCTGATCGCGGCGATCTGGTCCTACCATAGTGCGAAATAGTGAATAAGTATCATCTACCGTTCGCGCTGCCGGTGCTATGACCTGGAAATCATGGGCAACAGCAGGAAACCCGAAAACCCTGGGAATTCTTCCAGTGGAAGGTCGAAAGCCGACAACTCCTGCGTAGGAGGATGGACGACGGATCGACCCGCCTGCGTCTGTCCCTACTGCGAGTGGCCCTAAGCCTACCGCTAAAGCTGACACAGCTCCTCCGCTTGAGCCGCCCGGCGTGCAATGCAAGTCCCAGGGATTTCGAGTTTCGCCAAATAGTAGGTTATCGGTGTAAGCCGCCAACGCAAATTCTGGCGTGTTAGTCTTCGCAATTAGATTCGTTCCAGCAGCGCGGAGCCGTGCAATTCCGACATCGTCAGAATGGGGTCTGAAATCTGCGTAGAGTTTGCTGCCCCACGTAGCGCAAAACCCCTCCATAAAAATATTGTCCTTGACTGTTACTGGAATGCCATCAAGCGGACTAAGCCGTTGGCCGCATGCAGTTCTTGTATCGCTATCGCGTGCTTGGCTGTAGGCTGCTTTTGGATCGATTGCGACAATCGCGTTTATCTGTGGATTAAGACGCTCGTAGCTTTCGAGAAAATCATCTACCAATTCCACAGCTGATACCTCGCGCCGCACAAGAAGATCCGAAAGTTCAGCAGCGGATAGTTGCCCGAGCGCGCCAGATTGAGTTCTCATCATAGTCAACTAGCAAATCGGGGCTCTGCAAAGCCCTTCACGCCTAGGTCGTAAATCGCAAAAAGGGCGCCCGACTGGGGTTGTGTAGCCACTTCGGCAGGATCAAGGAATCGGGTTCCGGATGTGACATACATGACGTCGTAATTATCGCCACCAAAAGTACACATTGTCGGATGACGTACCGGCATTTTGATGCGCCGTACTAATTGCCCTTTGGGATCAAAACACGCAATATGCCAATCATGAATGAGAGCACACCAATAGTTACCCTCTGTGTCAACGGTCGCGCCATCGACGCGACCAGGTTGCCCCTTAGTGGAGATGAAAACGCGTCGGTTGCTGATAGTACCAGCGTCGATGTTGAGATCATAAGCCCAGACAGTGTCCTGCCGCGAGTCACAGAAGTACATGGTCTTGTCATCGGGACTAAACGCAATTCCATTTGATGCAATGATGCCACTCTCCATCTTGTGACAACTTCCATTAGGGTCAAGCCGGTACAATCCTCCGTTGGGTGTAGCTAGATCGCGATTGATAGTGCCGCACCAGTAACGTCCGCGCCGATCCGGCTTGCCGTCATTCAGACAATTATCTGTGTCTGGCTCAGGATTAACGATGTAGTCGAAGGTAAACTTCTCGAGATTGAAGTAAGCGAAGCCTGACTTCATACCGGCCACGATACCGCCATTCTTACGAAACACCAAGGAACCTACCTGCTCAGGCATCAGCCAAGTATCTACCTGTTTGGTTGCTGGCGTGTACCGATGCAATGAGGGGGTGATGTTATCTACCCAGTACAAAGATTTATCATCTTCATTCCAAATGGGGCCTTCACCGAGGATGTCCTTGGTTTCGGCGAGGCAAACTATTTTTGGCATATTTCCTCTTCCTTTTTAAACGAACCAAGACAAGCGGGCTGAGCGAACGTCTTTGGAGGATAGACATTTCAAACACTTTAAGACTAGTTTCACTTCTATGAACTACTGTCAATGTAGCATCAAAACTAAAGAGATTTTTTTAAAGTAGATCAATACAGCAGAATAGTTTTATTTTGGATTAATTGATGACTGAGTTGGGATTCCAAATATTTGAGTGTTACTTAGGTAACGTTTATGGGAAATTAATTCTTAATGCATTTCTAAACTAAGGGTATACAAGCGTATCTGAGCTTGTTAAAAGAGTGAAGTAGAACATTGGCGTTACCGATCGTGCTGATTATATTAATCGATATAACTGTAATTAATTACTCATAATCTTTTGGTCCCAGGCTCAAGTCCGCGAGGGCCCACCAATAAAATCAACGACTTAGGAAGAAATTCCTGAGTCGTTTTTTTATTCCCACTCCTGCGATCTATTTAAATTCAATCAAGCAAGTGCTTGTGAGCATAGATATTTGTGGTGATGCACAAAAGCATCTTAATTTTCTGTTGGTTTCTTTTGGTGCGTACTAGCAAAAAGTCGAGCTTATTGTGCGAAGTTTATGCACCAAAAAACGCAAAATCCCACTTAAAAATGTCAAAAAACCCAAAAAAACTAGGGTAAACCATCAACTGAATCTAAAAATTTAAGAGTAATATGACTCTGCTACTTGTCTTAGACAAATTAGTTATTTATGTGTTTTTGACCACAAGTTTTAAACGCAGTTACACAATAATTTTTTATGGAGAAGCATATGATTACATTAAAAAACGCTTTAATCCGATGCAAATCAGTCCTAGGTTTAATTACTTTAGGCCTTATCGCATCACCTGCTTATGCAGAAACTCTGGTCCTCAAGTCAACTGACTTCGTTGGAATCTCCTTCTGGTTGATTTCAATGGCACTTGTTGCTTCAACAGCATTTTTCTTCTTGGAGAGAGATCGCGTTAGCGCAAAGTGGAAGACTTCATTAACTGTTTCTGGTTTGGTTACATTGATTGCAGCTGTGCATTATTTCTATATGCGCGATGTTTGGGTTGCAACAGGTACATCACCAACAGTTTTCCGCTACATCGACTGGTTAATTACAGTGCCACTATTGATGATTGAGTTCTACTTGATCCTTTCAGCAATTGCAAAAGTTCCAACAGGTGTGTTTTGGCGCTTGATGATTGGTACATTGGTAATGTTGGTCGGTGGATACTTAGGCGAAGCTGGATACATGGCTGTATGGCCTGCATTCATCATCGGTATGATCGGTTGGATATATATCCTTTGGGAAATCTTCGCAGGCGAAGCCAGCAAGATCAATGCACAACAAGCTCCAGCAAATGTACAGTCAGCATTTAACTTAATGCGTTGGATTGTTACTATTGGTTGGGCGATCTACCCGATTGGCTACTTCTTCGGTTACCTAACAGGTGCTTCACCAGAATCAAGTGCTAACGCCTTGAACATTATTTACAACCTTGCTGACGTATTGAACAAGATTGCATTTGGCGTGATCATCTGGTCAGTGGCTGTTTCTGAAAGCGAAAAGAAGTCATAATCAGTAACTAGAGTCAAATATTCGGGCATATCTTTAAATTGAAAAAACAATTAAAAAGATGTGCCCGATTTTTTTGAAAAAAACAATGACAGCTCAAACATTAATTAAATTATCTCAATCCTCAACAGGTTTGGATTCATCTATTGACGAATTAGTTCGCCAGGTAGATGCGTTAATTGACGGGCACATATTCGGCACTGCCACCGAATCATCACAAATTCACAACTTAGCGCTTCAGGCAGCTAAGTACCATCTAGATGCACCAGGCCAAAAAGTCAGAATGAGACTTTGCCTCAGTGCATGCCTAGAATTAAATGTTGAGCATGACGACATGCTCATCATCTCAGCAGTTTCTGAGTTATTACATAACGCATCCCTGATCCATGACGATATTCAGGATGGGGATGAGATCCGCAGAGGCCAAATAACGGTTTGGAAAAAATACGGCACTAACATCGCTATCTGTGCAGGCGATCTTTTACTTTCAAGCGCTTACAGCTTATTGGCCGGCATCAGTAATACAAAATCATTGCCAATCATCATTTCACTTGTGGGTCGACGCACTTCCTCGGTCATCGAGGGTCAGTCGGATGACATAGAGTGCAAAGTACATCCTATTCAATGTATTGATACATACGTGAGAATTGCAAAGGCCAAATCAGGCGCTTTATTGGGCTTGCCGCTTGAGCTTGCGATCGTTATGTCATCACAGAATCATTACTTGGAAATTGTTAGAAAAAGTGTCAGCGCTTTCTCTGTTGCATATCAAATGGCTGATGATCTACAAGACATTGAAAAAGATTCACCGACCAATGGTCAGCACAAATCACTCAACGTGGTTCATTTGCTAAAAGATGCGGGATCTGAAGATCCGGTGGGCAGTGCGGTTAAATTAACGGAACAATATTTATCAGAAGCAGCGCAGTCAGCAGAAATGCTGCCCGATGCCATGAGTGAACACCTACTAAAAATGATTCAACAGATTCAAGCACAATTAAAAAATGACCATTACTCCTAGGCAGGCCGTTGTTATCGGTTCTGGCTTTGGTGGCATTGCTTCTGCTTTAAGATTAAGAGCTAAGGGTTATCAAGTAAAAATCATTGATAGAAGCCCGATGCTGGGCGGTAGAGCCCAAGTATTCATCAGAAATGAGTTCAAGCATGATGCTGGACCAACAGTTATAACAGCACCATTTCTACTTGAGGAGTTATTTGAGCTCTTTAACGAGAAGCTTGAGGATCATGTTCAATTGGTACCTCTAACACCATGGTATCGCTTTTATTTTTCAGATAAAACAACTTTTGATTATGGCGGTACGATCGAAGATACTTTAGCTGAAATCGACAAGATAGAGCCCCGAGATAAAGAGGGCTACAAAAAGCTGCTCATTCATTCTAAAAACATATATGACATAGCTTTTACAAAGTTATCTGCTATTCCATTTGATCGTTTTATGTTGATGATTTCTCTTATTCCAAAACTACTTATTTTGAGAAGTTATGAGAGCGTTTGGGGAATGGTCTCAAGACATCTAATTAATCCCAAATTACGTCAAGCATTTTCAATTCAGCCACTATTGGTGGGCGGAAACCCCTTTTCGACAACAAGTATTTACGGATTGATTCATTACCTTGAGAGAAGGTTCGGCGTCTTTTTTGCCATGGGTGGTACGGGCGCGATTGTTAATGCCTATAAAAAGTTGATGGAACGAAATAATATTGAAATTATTTTGAACCAATCAATCAAGAAAATAATTATTAATAACGGTAAAGCTGTAGGTCTAACTCTAGAGGATGGCTCTAAGGTAAGAGCCGATATCATCGTTTCTAATGCGGACCCTGCACATCTTTACCAAAATATGGTTGATCAAGATGATGTTGCTATTGCGACCAAGGTGAAGCTTAAATTAGCCCATTATTCGATGGGTTTAATGGTTATCTACTTTGGCACCACTAGAAAATATCCTGATGTAGTTCATCACACCATTTGGCTTGGAAAAACCTATAAAGAGCTGCTAAGCAATATTTTTGATAAAAAAATATTATCTGATGATTTCTCGCTTTATATTCATCGCCCCACCGCAACAGATGAATCTTTTGCCCCTGAAGGTTGCGATAGTTTTTATGTCTTATGCCCAGTTCCAAACTTAAAGGCAGACATTGACTGGTCAACTGAGGGGGAGATACTTAAAAATAAAATCGTTGACGCACTGGATCAAACGATTCTGCCTGATTTGAAAAAACATATCACTGAAGACTTTTTTATGACACCAAAAGACTTTCAGAGTAACTATCTAAGTGCGCATGGGGCAGGATTTTCAATTGCCCCTCTATTCCGACAGTCAGCATGGTTTAGATTCCACAATAAGGCAGAAGGTATAAAAAACCTTTACATCTCTGGAGCAGGCACACACCCTGGGGCTGGCTTGCCAGGAGTTCTTTGTTCGGCTAAAGTGATTGATCATCTAATACCGGCAGCCGTAGACTTTAAATGACCCCAGTTGATCAATATTCAATTGATTACATAAATGAATCAAACAAAATTTTATCTAGAAAAGGTAAGACCTTTTTTTGGGCTAAATTTTTACTAAAGCAAGAGCATGCAGAAGATGCAACAAGACTTTACAGGTTTTGTAGATATATTGATGATATTGGCGATGAAAGTGATGATAAAGCTCGCGCACACGCAGCTTTATCAAAAGTTATTTCTGAAATTATTCAAGGCAAATCCAATGATCCGGTCATAGCTGATGCAATTAAGCTTTTTACCAAAAAAAATATTGATATAAAAATAGCGATTGAACTGATCAATGGCGTGATTTCAGATCTTAAATCCGTTCGCCTTGAGTCTGAAGATCAACTTCTTATTTATTGTTACCAGGTTGCTGGCACTGTTGGCCTGATGATGAGCAAGATACTTGACGTAAGAGATGAGCGAGCATACGCCCATGCCATTGATTTGGGAATCGCTATGCAGCTCACTAACATCTGTAGAGATGTGACAGAGGACGCCATGATGGATAGAAGGTATATTCCGGGAAATATGTGCAAAAACCTAGAGCCAGACTTATTGATTCACCCTGACAAGGATACCAAAAATCTTGTTTCTAAAAATCTGGCTGACTTGCTAAACAGGGCAGGCACCTATTATCAAAGTGGCCATGATGGCCTATGTTTTTTGCCATTAAGAGCTAGGATGGGAATGGCGATTGCTGCTTTTTTATACCGGCATATTGGAGTAAAACTTAAAAATATCCACTATGAGTTTTGGAATGGCAGGGTATTTGTTTCAAAATCATTAAAGTTGGGTTTAACAATCCAAATACTGTTAAGCTCTTTTTTTGATGCCGGTTTTTATTGGTACAAAGGACGGCATCAAGCCCAGCTTCACCAATCGTTAAAAAATCTTCCTCACGCTCATGAATCAACACTTTGACCTCGTTATTATTGGTGGTGGCTGTGCAGGACTTAGTCTTGCTTATCAACTGTCTCAATTTGGCGAGAATTGCCCCAAAACTTTGATTATTGAGGAGAGGGAGCTCTACACCAATGATCGTACCTGGTGCTTCTGGGATCTTAAAGAGCCAATCCATGGCGATTTAGCCCCTTACAAATGGAAAAAATTCACGATTAAGAATAATCACATGGCTTTTGAGTATGGCTGCCAAGAAACGCCATATTTAATGCTACCTAGTGACATTTTTTACAAAAATACCTTGAGCGCCATTAAGTCAAATACACAGATTCAGCTACTAACCGGTGAAAAAATAGTTGATAAAGTAATCAAGAAGGGTGCTTGGCAAATTCAAACATCAACATTTTTAGCAAGTGCTTCAAATGTTGTTGATACAAGACCAATCAAGACCATGACCAAAAAAGATTCCTTGATGTGGCAATCTTTTGTGGGATATGAGGTAGAAGTTGAAGGACAGCAATTTATTGAAGATCAGTTGGTATTAATGGACTTCGATTCAAATTTTAAAGAAGGTTTAGCTTTTATCTATTGTTTACCTACTTCAAACAGTAAAGCTTTGATTGAGTACACTGTATTTTCAGAAGAATTGTTTGTTGCTGAACAATTAACTGATCGACTGCTTGAGAAAATCAATGAATACACTAAAAATGCCGGTTATAAGATTATTCGCAAAGAAGCTGGTATTTTGCCAATGGGCAATCAACTGATAGAGCAGAAAGAGGACCCCACTTATTTATTTGCCGGCTTGTTTGCGGGAGCCGCCAGACCAAGTTCAGGTTATGCTTTCCAGAGAATACAAAATTGGGCTAAGGAATGCGCTTTTGAGCTGAAAAATAAGCATCAACTGAAAAAGTTTAAAAAAGACGCATGGATTCAAAAATGGATGGATTTATTATTTATTACTGTAATTAAGAAAAATCCAACCATTGGGGCGAAGGTATTTGTAGAACTCTTCAAAAACTGTGATGTCAGGACTGTAGCGAATTTCATGTCCGATCACTCAAGCCCATGGGATAAGTTAAAGATTGTTACTTCACTACCTGCACTGACTTTTCTTTCGGCAATCCCAGAATTAATACGTTCAAAACGTCGTCTTGATGGATCTCATTGATGCATAGGATTCTTCTATTTCAAAGTAATCTTGCTATAGCAGCATCCTTATTGGTTGCATTACTAAGCCTTGGCATGAATCCTCACTTGAATCCAACCATGCTGTTGGGCGCATTGTCCCTGGTTGTGATTTTGGGTGTTCCTCATGGTTCGCTAGATGTCCTTTTTGCTAGACAAACCTATCAATTGGTTCATATTACAAAATGGATCAAATTTCTAAGCCTTTATATGGCCAGTTGCTTGTTGATCATCGCATTGTGGATTCTTGCGCCCGGACTTTTCTTTGTGACCTTCTTATTGCTGTCGGCAATACATTTTTCTGATGACATCAATTTACCGGGTCATCGGCTATTAAAGCTAAGTTATGGCTTTGCAATTATTTCTTTGCCGTCCTTGATGAATGGGAATGAATTAACAAACCTTTATGGAATGATTGTGAATGCAGAATTGGCCCAGCAAATAGTTTTGATATCAAAGTACGTGAGCTTATTCTTATTGCCTTTTCTCTTCTTATTGTTTTATATAAATAAAGTAAATTTCAGGTCTCAACTGGAAATAATATCAATCTCTATTCTATTTTTATTGGCTACGCCCATCTTGGCTTTCACAATCTATTTTTGCCTAATGCACAGCGCTCGCCACCTAGTAAGAAGTCGCTTCTTCCTTGATGGCTTTCAAAGACAACAATTTATCTACGCCTTAATTCTGCCAACAATTGCTGTCATTATGATGGGATTTGGTATTTGGCATTTCAAGTTAACCCCTTCTTTTGAAAAAGATCTTATACAAATCATCTTTGTTGGGCTTGCAGCTTTAACTGTTCCGCATGCCTGGGTATTAAACAAAGCAAAGTTTTCAAAATGGGCAACAAATAGCTTTTAAAAAAATGATAAGTCTTTGATATATAAATAAGGCTATCTTATTGATTTTCTGCGGGTTTTTACCACGATAAATCCATGGTCAGCAGATCAAGCCTGCCAGGACCCGTCAGTCGTAGCGGGCTCCATCAGAAATGATGGGTTTCATGTCTTTTGAGGCTAAATTCTCTGTCAAATGAAGTACTTAAAATTAGGGTAATATTGTAAAAAATCAACGTAAAATTAATCAAATGATACAAACTAATACCGGTCTTCGTTACGAGGATAAAAAAATTGGCACTGGATCGGATGCGACTGTCGGTAAATCGGTCGCTATTCACTATACCTGCTGGATAACAGGTTATGGTAATGATCCCGTGAAGATTGGTGAAACGGTTCGCTCAGATCCTTTTTGGTTCACTATCGGTAAAAAGACGGTCATTCAGGGATGGGATGAAGCGGTGAGGGGAATGAAAGCTGGGGGTATAAGGTTAGCCATGATTCCTCCGCACCTAGGTTATGGCGCTGAAGGACTTGGCAGGAAAGTACCGCCTAATTCTCACTTAATTACTGAAATAGAGTTACTCATCATCGATTGAAAAAAGCTGTGATTTAAAACATATTTAGTAATTTTATATATGAGCCCTTATTTGAAATCTCTATATCAACACCATCAACTTTAACCAGCAGACTTTCAGGTTTTTCGGCAATAAAAAATAAAAAGTTTGAATTTGCTTCAAGATTTATTGGTAAAGAAGATACTTCAACATTTTTTACTGTGTAGTCTAAAAGAACAAAACAAATTTTTGAAGAAATGCTGTTACTTAACTCAATCACAGATGATTTATTGACAACCGTCAATGTGTGAAAATTTATTTGTTTATCATCTGCGTAAGGGCAAGATTCAGCTATTAAAGGAAAAATACCTTGAAAGTCTCTTTTAGCTACATCGGAAAGATTAATTCTTACTTCTGTCGGCCCATTTTGTGATTTCGAAAAAAATGAATTTCCAGAGGTTGCAAATAAATAAATAAAAGTAACAAAACTAAGAGCAGACAAAAAATAAATTAAAGCTAATTTTTTATCAAAATCAGGCTTAATTTCAGGTAAATCTTCGAGGGTTTGTGGAGTTTCAACAAGGCTGTGATGGCTAACAACAAGACTAACGTTAAGATTTCTACTTAAAATGTCATTGATTAAGACCTGGCCTTTGTCTTGCTCTTTATTCTTATCGATAAGGATAGAGTAATTTTTATCTTCAATAGTGAATCCGATGCTGAATTTTCTTTTAAATAAATCGTTTTCATGAATACCTAATTCAGCAGCAACTTTTCTAGCAACTTGATTCTTATGTTGGTAGCTATAAAACTTATCTTTTTTACCATTTTCAATTTCCTCTAGTTGAGCCTCAGTAATGCAAAGTTTTTTTGCAAGATCAGAGCGAGAGATATTAAGACTCTCTCTTTTGGCCTTAATAAATTCAGCTTCAATTTCTGGTAGAGGATCAACAGATGAATTAGACATAAAATAATATATAAATTTTTATTGGATTAACCTCTAATCCAAGTATTAATTACTTGATGAACTTTGTTGAAATCAGCAGGCTTTTGAATAAAATCATCCATGCCGGACAAAATACAGTCTTCAATGTTTTTTTCTGAAGTGTTAGCTGACAAGGAAATAATAGGAACTCTTTTAATTTGATTTTCATCTTCATAGAGCCTGATAATCTTAGTGGTTTCAATACCTGATAAACCAGGCATTTGAACATCCATGATGATCATATCAAAACGATTATTGCTTGTTACTTCTTTGATTGCATCCTCACCATCTGAAGCAGTCGTCACACTCAGACCTATTTTTTGTAAAAATTTCTCCATTAGTTGAAGGGTTGTTGCGTGGTCATCAACTAGTAAAACCCTTCCGTTCATATGCAAGCTATCAAAATCAATCTTTGCTGGACTGGGGTTAATGATTGAATCAGAAAGATCAGTTTGAGTTGTGTCATCAATCTCACAATTAAATTCAATATCAAAATAAAAACAGGATCCAGTACCAACTTCGGAGG
>CAMBJN010000014.1 GCA_945867755.1 Polynucleobacter meluiroseus | reverse complement strand
TGTGTAGCATTCATCTTCGGTGGCGGGGTGTAAATGTCGATACACATCCATGAATCCCGCCTCAGTGAAAAGATGGGTCATCCATTCGCGCTCTTCTGGTGTGAAGCCGGAGTTTTTGAGATTACCCTTCCAATTTTTTAAATCGATTTCTTTATGGGCAATATTGATATCGCCACAAAGAACAATTTCTAGACCTTCTGACTTCAGTTGTTTGATGTGGGGCATGAATAAATCAAGAAATCTAAACTTGGCCTCTTGGCGCTCAGGCGCACTTGAGCCTGAAGGAAAGTAAGCGGAAATCACAATCAGCTTGCCAAACCGCGCTTCAACGTAGCGGCCCTCAGCATCAAACTCACCATCATCAAAGCCAATTTTGACACTGTCAGGTGCTTTTTTTGAATAAAGCCCAACACCGCTGTACCCTTTTTTGGCAGCATATTGAAAAAATCCATGATAGCCATTCGGCTTCATCAAGGTGCTATCTAAGTCGGCTTCTTGTGCTTTAAGCTCTTGAATACAAAGGATGTCAGGGCTTTGAGTATTGACCCACTCAAAGAAACCTTTTTTAGCGGCTGAACGAATACCATTGAGGTTGGCGGTAATGATGCGTAACATCTCGGTTATGACTTCCAATCAAGAAAACTTTAAAAACGAATTTATCCATTTTGCCTTAGATGCCAAAGTGTTAGCTTTTGGCGAATTTAAAACAAAAGCGGGTCGATTATCTCCTTACTTTTTTAACGCTGGCGGTTTCAATGATGGCGCACTCCTCAAAGCTCTGGGTGAGTTTTATGCCAAGGCGTTGATTGACTCAGGTATTCAGTTTGATATGTTGTTTGGCCCTGCTTATAAAGGTATTACCTTGGCGGCGACTACCGCAGTTGCCTTGGCTGGCATGGGGCATCCAGTGCCATTTTGTTTTAATCGCAAAGAAGCCAAAGATCATGGCGAGGGCGGCACTTTGGTAGGCGCCCCCTTAAAAGGTCGTGTGGTGATCATTGATGATGTGATTTCAGCAGGTACTTCGGTGCGCGAATCGGTTGACATCATTCGCCACTCTGGAGCAAGCCCTGCAGCCGTTCTGATTGCTTTGGATCGCATGGAAAGAGCTGGAACTGCCACAGAAATCGCTGAGAGTTCAGCTGTTCAAAATGTTGAAAAAGAATTTGGTATGCCAGTGGTATCGATCGCAAACTTAGCCAGCTTGATGAGTTTTCTAGAGTCAAGCCAAAGCAAAGAATTACAACAGTACTTACCGGCTGTGAAAGCCTATCGAGATCAGTATGGGGCTTAGTCGAGAATGATCTCGCCCTCAAAAACAGTTTGAGCCGGTCCGGTCATCATGACCGGATTTTGCATGGATGAAGTGCTGTCCCAAGCAATGCTCAGATCTCCGCCGCGCGTATGAACAGTCACTGGAGAGTCCAAGTGACCCCTCAAAACCCCAGATACCACCGCTGCACAAGCACCAGTTCCGCAAGCCAGCGTTTCTCCGGAGCCGCGTTCAAATACGCGCAGTTTGATTTCGTGGCGATTTTGAATTTGCATAAAACCAGCATTTACCTTTTTAGGAAATGCCAAATGTGTTTCTATCTGTGGACCATCTTTTGCAACGGGAGCAGTCTCAAGATCTTGCACAATTTGCACGGCATGTGGATTGCCCATGGATACCACGCCAATCCATACAGCATGATCAGAAAGCTCTAGTTGGTATAGGTTTGCTTTGCCTTCAGCTTTTTCTTGAAGGCCTGAAGCTTTAAAAGGGATCAGCTCGTTGGATAGGATGGGGGCGCCCATGTCCACCGTCACCTGACCATCATCATTTTCAGTCAGAGACAAGATGGTGTGAGCCACCTGAACCTTGACTGTTTTATTCTTGGTCAGACCTTTTTCTCTGACAAAGCGCACAAAACAACGCGAACCGTTGCCACACTGCTCTGCCTCACTGCCGTCAGAGTTAAATATTCTGTAACGAAACTCTGCATCTGGAACGGTGGGCTTTTCTACCAAAAGGATTTGATCGGCACCAATGCCAAATTGACGATGTGCAAGTCTTGCCCACTGCTCTTTGGTGATGCTCGAGAGGTCTTGAGATATGCCATTTAAGACAATGAAATCATTGCCTGCGCCATGCATTTTGGTAAAGCGTAATCTTGTGCTCGTCATAGGGGTAAATATACAGGTTTGCTATTAAAAGTGAGAATGTTATAGAATTTAGGTTATTCGCCGAGTTAAGACAACTTGCGGGGCGAATTAAAACTATCCGCTAAAGCGTCGCCGCACTTAGTAATACTCGGCACGTGTTGTCGCTTATTAACCTAAGGAGCAATCATGGCGAACAATTATTTCTTTACCTCAGAGTCAGTTTCTGAAGGCCACCCAGATAAAGTATCTGACCAAATTTCTGATGCAATTCTTGATGCTATTTTGGCGCAAGACCCAACAGCTCGTGTAGCTGCAGAGACTCTTTGCAATACCGGTTTGGTTGTTCTTGCGGGTGAGATCACAACCACAGCAAACGTTGATTACATCCACGTAGCACGAGACACCATTCGTCAAATTGGTTACGACAATACTGAATACGGTATTGATTACAAAGGCTGCGCAGTGTTGGTGGCTTATGACAAGCAAAGCCCAGACATTGCTCAGGGCGTTGATAAAGCCCATGATGACGGTCTTGATCAAGGTGCTGGCGACCAAGGCTTGATGTTTGGTTATGCAGTTGATGAAACCCCAGAATTAATGCCTTTGCCTATTCATTTGTCACACCGCTTGGTGGAGCGTCAAGCTGATTTGCGTCGTGATGGTCGTTTGAATTGGTTGCGCCCAGATGCAAAGTCACAGGTTACTTTGCGCTATGTTGATGGTAAGCCAGACTCAATTGATACCATTGTTTTATCAACTCAGCATTCCCCAGATATTTCATTGGAGAAGCTGCGTGAAGCCGTGATTGAAGAAATCATCAAACCGGTACTTCCAAAAGAGTTGATCAAGGGTGAAATCAAGTACTTGGTGAACCCAACAGGTCGTTTTGTGATCGGCGGTCCGCAAGGCGATTGCGGTCTAACCGGTCGTAAAATCATTGTTGATACCTACGGTGGTGCAGCACCTCACGGTGGCGGGGCTTTCTCAGGCAAAGACCCATCAAAAGTGGATCGCTCAGCCGCCTATGCGAGCCGTTATGTGGCAAAAAATATTGTGGCCGCTGGTTTGGCTAGCAAGTGCTTGGTGCAGATTTCATACGCGATTGGCGTTGCTCAGCCAACGTCTGTGATGGTCACCACCTATGGCACCGGCAAGGTTTCAGATGAGAAAATTGCAGAGTTAGTGCGTACTCACTTTGATTTAAGACCAAAGGGCATAGTAAAAATGCTCAATTTACTGCGCCCAATTTATCGTAAAACAGCTGCTTATGGCCACTTTGGCCGCGAAGAGCCTGAGTTCACATGGGAAGCTACAGACAAGGCTGCAGCTCTGAGGGCCGCTGCTGGTTTATAATTTTCCAAAATCTCTAAGGAGCGTTGCGAGGTGTTTAATTCTTAAAACACCCTAGGCTTAGAGGAAGGCCCCAGGCCTTTAGCAACGACGCTCGCTAACCTGTGAAGTGATTGGTTGGCGGGCTTTTTTATTTGCCCTCCAAGATCTTCCTTACTAGCTTGGAGTGGAAATGAACAAACCTACTGATTTAAATGTGCTTAAAGATTGCGCCATCGCCGATATTTCATTGGCCGCATGGGGTCGCAAAGAAATCAATATCGCCGAAACAGAAATGCCTGGCTTGATGGCCATACGTGAAGAGTTTTCTGCTAGCCAGCCTTTGCGCGGTGCTCGCGTTACTGGCTCTTTGCACATGACAATTCAAACAGCTGTTTTGATTGAAACATTAGAAGCTCTTGGTGCCGAAGTGCGCTGGGCGTCTTGCAATATTTTCTCTACACAAGATCACGCCGCTGCTGCAATTGCTGCCAACGGCACACCAGTATTTGCGATCAAAGGCGAGACACTAGAGCAATATTGGGAATTCACGCACCGTATTTTTGAATGGCAAGACGGTGGTTATTCAAACATGATTTTGGATGATGGTGGCGATGCAACCATGTTGTTGCATTTGGGTACAAAGGCCCAGAAAGATTTGTCAGTTCTTAATAACCCAACGAGCGAAGAAGAAACAGTTTTGTTTGCTTCAATCAAAGCCAAATTAAAAATTGACCCAACTTGGTATTCAGTTCGTCTTGAGAAAGTAAAGGGCGTGACAGAGGAGACCACAACAGGTGTTCATCGTTTGTATCAAATGCACGCTAAGGGCGAATTAAAGTTCCCAGCCATTAACGTTAATGACTCAGTGACCAAGAGTAAGTTTGATAACTTGTACGGTTGCCGTGAATCATTGGTTGATGGTATCAAGCGCGCAACTGATGTGATGATTGCGGGCAAGGTTGCCGTGGTTGCTGGTTACGGTGACGTGGGTAAGGGTTCAGCACAAGCCTTGCGCGCATTGTCAGCTCAAGTATGGGTGACAGAAGTTGATCCGATTTGCGCCCTTCAGGCAGCCATGGAAGGTTACCGTGTTGTGACTATGGACTATGCTGCAGATAAGGCAGATATCTTTGTTACTGCAACAGGTAACTACCATGTGATCACTCATGACCATATGGCAAAAATGAAAGACCAGGCAATCGTTTGTAACATTGGTCACTTTGACAATGAAATCGATATCGCTGGCGTTGAGAAGTACAAGTGGGAAGAGATCAAGCCACAAGTGGACCATGTGATTTTCCCTGCCAGCAAGGGTCAGCCAGAAAAGCGCATCATCATTTTGGCTAAAGGACGTTTGGTTAACTTGGGTTGCGGTACAGGTCACCCGTCTTACGTGATGAGCTCATCATTTGCTAATCAAACGATTGCTCAGATTGAATTGTGGGCTTCTGCAGGCACCAATAAATACCCAGTGGGCGTGTACACATTGCCTAAGCATCTTGATGAGAAAGTGGCTCGTTTGCAGTTGAAGAAACTGAATGCTCAGCTAACTGAGTTGTCAGTACAACAAGCCGACTACATCAACGTAAAACAAGAAGGCCCTTATAAGCCTGAAACATATCGTTATTAAAAACGTGATCAGGAATGAATGACATGGAATTAAGCCTTGAGTTTTTCCCACCAAAAACAGAAGAAGGGGCTGCGAAGCTCCGCTCTGTTAGAGAGCAGTTATCCGCAGCGCTTAAGCCAACATTTATTTCTGTAACGTTTGGTGCAGGTGGCTCAACCCAAGACGGCACTTTATCGACCGTCAAAGAAATCCATGAGGCAGGCCAAGAGGCCGCGCCTCATCTTTCTTGTGTGGGAAGCTCAAAAGAAAAGATTCGTGAATTGCTCAAACAATACAAAGAAATTGGCATTCGCCGCATTGTGGCTTTGCGTGGTGACCTGCCTTCTGGTATGGGGCAGTATGGAGAGTTTCATCACGCTGAGGAATTAGTCAGATTTATTCGCTCAGAAACTGACAGTCATTTTCATATAGAGGTGGCTGCTTATCCAGAGATGCATCCTCAGGCGAAATCAATGAGTGATGACATCTTGATGTTTGCCAATAAGATGAAGGCTGGTGCAGATTCAGCCATCACTCAATACTTCTTTAATAGCGATGCTTATTTTAGATTTGTGGATGAGGCTTACAAGCTCGGGGTTGATCAGCCGATAGTGCCCGGCATCATGCCAATCACGAACAGCACCCAGTTGTTGCGTTTTTCTGATGCATGTGGCGCAGAGATTCCTCGCTGGATCCGTTTGCGCTTACAGTCATTTGGTGACGACTCAGCATCCATCAAGTCATTTGGCTTAGATGTGGTGACAGATTTATGTGATCAATTGCGGGTTGCAGGCGTTCCAGGTTTGCATTTCTACAGTCTTAACCAGGCAGAAACAACTCTGGCAATCGCTAAGAATTTAGATTTGATTAAGTCTTAAACAGCAATCATCAAGTCCAGCGCTTGATCGTGACTTTGAGGGCGCCATGCGCCCTCTTTTACCTCTAAAGCTTTATAACCAAGACCAACTGTTTGGACAGATTGATTATTTTTCTTAAAGTCAGCAATTGTGCGGTCATAGTAGCCGCCACCATAGCCAATTCGCCAAAACTGATCATTTTGCATTGACCATCCAAGACAAGGAATGATGAGTAAATCCGGCTCAATTTTGGAACTGAATGAGTCAAGCAAGGGCTCATTGATGTTTTGTGGTCCTTTGACCAAGGTGGTGTCTTGATTCCACTCACCAAAGATCAAGGGCTTGTTCAACTGCACAATGGGAAGGACTAATTTTTTCTTGGGGTTTTTGGCGCACCAATCGAGCGCTAAAGGGCGCAAGTCAAATTCGCCTTTGATCGGCCAATAAATACCAACACAAGCGGCACTGGTTTGATTTAAAAATTGAGATAGTTTGATTTCAAGCTCTTCGCGAAGACTCAGATCTTGATGAAGATCAAGTCTCTTGCTAAGCAATTCTTGTCTTAAATGATTTAAAGTTTTCACAAGCTATTCAAAAGTAGAAAAAATAAGGCATGATTAGGGCTATGCTACAACGAAAAACCACAAAATTGATAAATAAACAATTGCTGCTTAGTTTGGCAGCCATTATATTTATGTCAACTTCTGTAGAGCATGCTCACGCTCAAAAGAATCAAACCTCGGCCAATAAAAAATCATCAGATATCAGTTTAACGTCTGATGACAAGATCTTTCTTGAGTTAAGAGAGGCCTCGAAAAACAATGACGCATCCAAGGCCAAGGATTTGGGTCAAAAGTTATCAAAGTATGACATCGCTGATTACGTTGCATATTTTCAAATCAAACCTCGCCTGTTTGATAAGGGCGGAGTCCCAAGAGCTGAAACAACGGCCGATGATGCGGTTGATCAGTTCTTAAAAAAATATCCAGGCACTGCGCTGGCAGATAGACTAAGAAATGATTGGCTCTTGGTTTTAGGTAAGCGCAAAGATTGGTCTAATTTTGATCGAGAGTATGCGCAATTCGCTTTAGATGATGACACGCAAGTGAAGTGTTATGCGTTTCAGTCAAGGTTTGCTAAAGGCGAGTCAGCGAGTGTGTTGGCCTCGGAAGTAAAAAATATCTTGTTGGATTCTCGGAATTTTGGTGATGTCTGTCCAGACCTTGTCAACTCAATCTACAAGGCCAATGGATTTTCAAAATATGAAGTTGCCACATTTTCACGAATGGCTGTAGAAAATAATTTTGAAACACTGGCCAATCGATTCGATGTGCCTGACCCGGTGGCAGACATCATCAGAAGTGCCAGAAAATCACCAGAAGTAGCTTTTCGAGATTTTGATAAAAAGGCTTGGCGCACAAACAAAGAAAACACTGCGGCAGCATGGGGAAGTATTGGTCAATATTTAGCAAAGAAGTTAGACCCTAATGCGTTGAAGGCATTCAAGTTACAACATGAGTTGGGGCACCATCATTTATTGACACCAGAAACTCAAGAGTGGAAGGTCAGAGCTGCATTACGCGCGGGTGATTGGCGAATCGTCAAAGAGACCATTGATCATATGACGCCATCAGTTAAAAAGCGTGATCCAGCGTGGACGTATTGGTATGCCAGAGCGCAAAAAGAATTAGGTGATGAGTCATCTGCAAAAGAAGGTTTGCAAGCTTTGATTGATCAGTATCATTTCTATGGGCAGTTAGCTAGAGAAGATTTGGGCATGAAAATTTATGTTCCCAAGCGAGTGCCGGCTGAAGAAACTTTGGTTAAGCAGATGTCATCCAATAAATCTTTTGCAAGAGCCGTGCGCTTTTATGACATGAATATGCGTTTTGAGGGTAATAGGGAGTGGAATTGGGAGTTGCGTGGCTTAAGCGATAAACAATTAATTGCTGTCGCTGAGCACGCAAAACGAATTGGTTTATATGATCGTGCAGTTAACACGGCCGATCGAACAAAACTAGAGCATGACTTTAGTTTGCGCTACCCCACCCCATTCAAAGAATCTCTTGCTCCAATTGCGGGATCTATTGGTTTGGACACCAATTGGGCTTATGGCTTGATTCGGCAAGAATCTCGCTTCATCATGAACGCACGCTCACATGTTGGGGCTTCTGGCTTGATGCAAGTGATGCCAGCAACAGGAAAATATGTGGCAAAAAAAATAGGAATGAACAACTTTAAACCATCTCAACTAGATGATATGAAAGTTAATTTAACCTTGGGCAGCAATTATTTAAATATGGTCTTGCAAGATTTAGATGGCTCATGGACTTTGGCCTCGGCTGCATATAACGCTGGCCCGGGAAGGCCCAAGATGTGGCGTGAAAAATTACCTCGAGCGGTTGAGGGAGCAATCTTTGCAGAAACAATTCCCTTTAATGAGACTAGGGGATACGTCAAAAATGTTTTAGCAAACGCCAGTTATTACGCCGCCATGTCGAACAATAAAACGCCATCTCTCAAGCAAAATCTTGGGGTGGTATCACCTAAAGCATCTGTATTGTCGGAATTGCCATGATGAATGAAGCAAACATATTATTGATTGGCGGCAGCGGTTTCATTGGTCAGAAAATTGCCAGTGGACTGAGCGCCCTTGGCCACAGAGTTTTATTGCCAACCCGCAAAGCTGCATACGCTAAAGAATTGTGGGTTTTACCTAACCTTCAAGTGATCGAGGCCAATATTCATGATCCTGCCGTGTTGGCTGATTTGTGCCAACGCGTGGGCCCTGGCGGCGTCGTGATTAACTTGGTTGGCATTTTGCATGACAAAACAGGTTCGCCCTATGGCCCAGGGTTTTTAAAAAACCATGTCGAGCTAACTAAAAAAATCATTGCTGCAATGAATGTGGCAAATTTAAAACGATATATTCACATGAGCGCTTTGGGCGCCAACAGCTCTGGTGCATCAATGTATCAACGCAGCAAGGGTGATGCAGAAAATTTGGTGAAGTCCAGTGATTTGGATTGGACAATTTTTAGACCGTCAGTGGTATTTGGTGAAAAAGATAAATTCATCAATCTTTTTGCATCTTTACAAAAGTTCGCACCGGTTTTACCTTTGGGTGGTGCAGGCGTTAAATTTCAACCAGTGTATGTCTCAGATGTTGCGCAAGCGTTTGTGAAGTCAATTTCAATGTCAGAAACGATTGGTAGAGTATTTGATTTGGCTGGACCTCGCGTGTACACCTTGGCTGAATTAGTGAACTTTGCTGGGGTGGTGGGCGGTAGAAAAAGTATTGTTATTCCATTACCAAAACCATTGGCATATTTGCAAGCAGGTTTGTTAGAAATGATGCCAGGACCTACTTTGATGTCTCGAGATAATTTGGCCTCAATGAGTGAAGACAATGTGTTGCCAGCGGGTGCTGAAAATGTTTTAGAAAAAGTATTTGCCATCAACCCACAAGCATTGGATGTGTTAATCAAGTGAAGATTTATGTTGTTGGTGGCGCCATCAGAGATCAGTTGCTGGGATTGCCAGTAAAAGACCTTGATTACGTTGTTGTTGGAGCGACCCCTGATCAAATGCTAGCGCAGGGATATACCCCTGTTGGGCAAGACTTCCCAGTGTTTTTACACCCCGTTACACATGCAGAGTATGCCTTGGCTAGAACCGAGCGAAAGGTCGCCCCGGGTTACAAGGGCTTTGTGTTTCATGCAGATCCAGGAGTGACCCTAGAGCAAGATTTGGCTAGACGTGATTTAACCATCAATGCAATGGCCAGAGAGGCTGATGCAAATGGTCAGCCTGTGGGTGATGTGATTGATCCGTATGGCGGCCAACAAGATATCAGCAATAAATTATTCAGACATATTGGACCGGCGTTCAGTGAAGATCCAGTCCGACTATTGCGCATTGCAAGATTCGCTGCGCGCTTTTCTGATTTTTCAATTGAGCCGACCACTCTCACCTTGCTAAAGAAAATCCATTCTAGTGGCGAGTTAAATGCTTTGATTAAAGAAAGAGTTTGGCAAGAAATTTCTAGGGGCTTGATGTCTGAGAAACCATCTAGGATGTTGGAGGTGTTGAACGAAATAGACGTCTTCGAATTATTTTTCCCAAAATTAAATTCAAAAGATACTTCATTGCTAAACAACATTGATTTGGCAGCCATGCATCAATTTAATTTGTCGCAGCGCTGCGCTGTATTGTGTTCAAGTTTGAGCGTTGAAGACATTCATGCTTGGTCAGCGTTGTGGGGTATCCCTGTGGAGTGCCGCGATCACGCGGTGCTGGTGCGTGAATTAAAAGTAGGATTGAATTCGCCAACACTTGACCCTAAAAATTTATTAGATCTATTAAATCGTATAGATGTTTGGAGAAAACCTGAGCGCTTTGATGAGCTCATCAAAGTGGCTATTTTCTTAAAGCTCCCTACAGAGCAGTTAACCAATTCATATGACTTGGCAAAAAAAGTAGACATCGCTCAAATTGTTCAGGACATTGGTGAGCAGGGCTCATCAACGGGGGCGAAGATCAAGCAATTAATTGAAAACAGAAGATTGTTGGCAATTAAAGAGGTTAAATAAGGTCAAAGAGATCTTGGTCTCGATCTGAATCCAGGTAGGTCGCCTTCTTCGAAAGGGAGATCTTTGCCAAAACATATCACTTTGAATAACTCACCCATTTCAGCTTCAGATAGTAATTTTTGAATGGCATTTGAATGGGGCATGAATTCCGCGCTGTTCGAAGGATCAGCTTTATCTATCAGCAAGGATCCTATGCCTGCATCTAATAAATAGGACGCTTGGCTGGTGAACCCAAGAAGTGATAGGCCCGAATTGATGCCGGTATTTGCAATGCTTGTCCAATCAACGTGTGCAGTTAAGTCGCAGAGCCCAGGATAAAAAAAGGGGTCTTGAATGACGTGATGCGCATAATGACCCATGACGGTTCCTTGGTTGCGCTGCGCATGATAGTACTCATGCTCAGGAAATCCGTAATCAATGATTAACAAGATGCCCGCATCTAAAATTTCAGAGATGCTGTTCATCCAAGCTTTGGCATTTACGTTGATTTCAGTGGTGTAACCATTTTCGAATGATTGTTGGTTCAAGCATTCTGGAAGCATTGCTTGGGAGACTTCTTTGCCAAGACAGTGTCTGAAACTAATGGCATCCTCAGCAGATTCTTTTGCCAAAGTAACATCTTTAAATACCCACCCCTGATTTTGGTATGTAATCAATTCAATGGGCATGGCATCTAATACTTCGTTAGCAAGGATGATGCCTGTGAAGTTTTTCGGTAATTGATTGATCCAGGTGACCATAGGGAAAGATTCAGCAAGCCTAGATTTTTGCCGCTCAATTAGGTCGGCTGATAAATCAAGAATGTCGTAACTATCAACTTCAATGTTTTGGCGATGCAGCTCTGTTAATAAGGCTTCAGCCAAGGCGCCAGTACCGGCACCGAATTCAAGGATTTTGATCGGTTGATTCAAATTTTGAAGATATTCGATGATGGGCAATAAGGTTTGAACGATGGTCGCGCCAAATAAAGGGCTAATTTCGGGGGCTGTTGTGAAATCACCCTTGCTGCCAAGCTTGTTTTTGCCGGCGGCGTAATACCCCAACCCTGGCGTATACAGGGCCATTTCCATATACTTGGCAAAAGAAATTTGCCCATTTTGAGCCTGAATTTCTTTCTGAATTAAACGAGCCAGCGTTTGACTATGAGACGCTTCTTCGCTACTAGGGTTAATATCCATACCTCGCGAGTCTACAACTCTTACAAGTGGTGCTGCAAAAAATATGAAAAACCCAAAAATTGCCTTAGTAACCGGAGCCGCCAAGCGCGTTGGGCGCGCTATTGCAATTGGCCTAGCCAAGGATGGCTGGGATGTTGCAATTCACTATGGCAACTCCAAAGATGCTGCAGAGCAGACCGTCAAAGATATCTTGGCGACTGGGCAGCGAGGCGTTGCTTTGCAAGCCGATTTATCAGATGAATCTCAAGCAAGTCAATTGATCAGTCGTTGTATTGAGGCACTAGGCTTGCCATCTTGCTTGGTGAATAACGCCTCTTTATTTCAATACGATGTGGCATCAAGCTTTAGTTATGCCTCACTGGATCGTCATATGCTTACCAATGTGGCTGCCCCATTGATATTGTCGCGAGACCTCTACCGTCAGCACGCAAAGTTAAGAACTGCTGATTCGCGTGGTCCCAGTGGAGTGGTCATTAATTTGCTTGATCAAAAATTAGAAAACTTGAACCCAGACTTTTTGTCTTACACACTATCAAAAGCAGCGTTGAACTCAGCAACAAACTTATTGGCGCAGTCATTTGCGCCAAATTTACGTGTTGTAGGTTTGGCTCCTGGAATTACCATGGTTTCAGGCGATCAATCTGATGATAGCTTTACTAAAGCCCACAGCATGACCCCTTTGGGGCAATCATCAACGCCTGATGATATTGCTGATGCAGTGATTTATTTGGCCAAGGCAAAAGCTATAACTGGTACAACTTTGTATGTTGATGGTGGCCAGCATTTACTTTCGACTAATCGTGACGTGATGTTTTTGACGGAGTAATTTATGCAAGCATTGTTATCCCACCCTCGCCTGATGGATTGCCGTAGATTGTTTTTGAGTAATTACGAGGTCTATATCAACATTGGCGTTCATGACTTTGAAAAGCGCGGAGAGCAACGCGTTTTAATCAATGTTGATTTATTTGTACCTTTGGTTGAAAACACCCCATCAAAAGATAGTCTTGATGAAGTGGTGGACTATGACTTCATGCGTCAAAGTATTTTAGAGAGAGTTTCCAGGGGGCACATACACCTTCAAGAGACTTTGTGTGATGATGTTGCAAAAATCATGTTGGCTCATCCAAATGTGAGAGCTGTCAAAGTTTCTACTGCAAAGCCAGATGTATATCCTGACTGTGAAGCAGTTGGTGTTGAGATTTTCCTGATCAAAGAATGAAAGATCCGCGTAAATTAGCCTACGAAGAAAATAAGCTAGACAAAAAGCTTTGTCGTCTGGCTGGGCAGGCCATCGTTGATTACAACATGATCGAGGATGGTGACAAGGTCATGGTTTGCATGTCTGGCGGTAAAGACAGTTATGCCATGCTCGATATTTTGATGAAATTGAAAGAGCGCGCTCCAATCAATTTTGATTTGGTGGCCGTTAATCTTGATCAAAACCAACCGGGCTTCCCCAAAGAAACTTTGCCTAATTATTTTAAAAAATTAGGTGTGGCATTTCATATTGAAGACCAGGATACCTATGGGATTGTGAAACGCGTGATCCCTGAGGGTAAAACAACTTGCGGCCTTTGCTCTCGTTTAAGGCGTGGTATTTTGTACAGAGTCGCTGGTGAACTTGGAGCCACCAAGATTGCACTGGGGCATCACCGTGATGACATCATTGAAACACTGCTGATGAATATGTTTCATGGTGGTAAGTTAAAGGGAATGCCACCCAAATTAAAGTCCGATGATGGTAAGCACATTGTGATCAGGCCTCTGGCTTATGTGCCAGAGAGTTATCTTGAAAGATATTCGGCGCAGATGGATTTTCCAATCATTCCATGCAACTTGTGTGGCAGCCAAGAGAATCTTCAACGAAACGCCATGAAGGCTTTGATCAAAGAGTGGGAAAAGAAATACCCAGGTCGAGTTGAAAGTTTATTCAGCTCTATCCAAAATGTGGTGCCTTCACATTTAATGGATGCTGCTCAATTTGATTTTAAAGATTTAAGTCAGGATGAAAATTCTAGCGATTTGGCAGAGCAGAGCGCTTGGCAGCCAATACAGATGATTCCTTGATCAGTTCCTGAACATCTAAAGCCCAAGTTTCAACCCGCCCGCTGGCATATTTTCTTTGTTCATCATTCATGATTTGGGTGATGAATGAGCTCAACTGCACTCCAAGGGCAGCTCTTTTTTTACCAAAGTCTTGCTGTTCTTTGGTCGTGCCGTATTCGAAGTTTTTAATGTAAACCGTTAGCAACTCTTCAGCCTGTTGCTGATTCAATTTATTTTGATTGATAGATTTAACAATCTTAATCAAATCATTTTCACGGCGCAGACGCTCTTGATAAACGATGTTCATATTAAGCGGATTATTTTTGATGTGCTGCCTAATTTTTTCTTCTTGCTCTTTATTGATGCTGCCAAATAACCACTCGACTCGATCGATGACTTTATCCGCTCTTACTTTGTTTTGTTTTTCTATGCTTGGCGGTAGCCATTCTTTGGCGAATTTTTCATTACCCTTTTGCATTCTTTTTTGCATTGTTTCAATTTGATTGCTTTGTAAGGTAACAAAAAGTTTTGCTGCATCCGGCGTGGTTTTCTTGGCAATTGCGTAAATGAGCTTTTTGAGATCGTCAGAAAATTGGCCGACCTCTTGCGTGGAGAGTGGGCGATTAAGCTGTCGACGTAATTGCTCAAGAGTTTTAGAGGCATCGGTCAGTTGTTCTGTGCGGTGCCACCAAAATTGTTGCTCTAAGAGTTCACGGGTGAGAAATTCTTGCTCTGCTGTTAATCCAATATGATCATCAATCCACCAGCGGATGAGGGTGTCGCCCTGGTTGTAAAAAAACCTCACCGTACTGCAGGCAGTGATCAACAAAAAAAGGCAACAAATGACTGTTATTTTGATTGTTTGGAGAGGTTTGGATAAGCTCATATAATTATTATCAATGAATATTGTCATATTAGCCGCTGGACAGGGAAAGCGCATGCGGTCAACACTGCCCAAGGTCCTCCATCCAATCGCTGGTCGGCCCATGTTGGAGCACGTGCTCACCAGCGCCAAAGCCTTGGCCGGGGATCACGCAATCATCTTGGTTTTGGGTCATGGTGGCGAACTTGTTCAAGAATTCCTCTCAAAAACAGCTTTTCAAGCCAAAACAGCGCTTCAGTCAGAGCAAAAGGGCACGGGTCATGCGGTTTTGCAGGCCTGTGAGCAATTATCTGATGATCCGGTGACATTGATACTCTATGGCGATGTGCCCTTGATACAAACAGAGACCCTTGGGCAGTTAGCGCAATTAGCAAAATCCGGTGGCCTTGGTTTGTTGACTCAAAACATGGCAGATCCAACCGGTTACGGTCGAATCTTGCGCAATCAAGATGGCGATGTATCTGACATTGTTGAAGAAAAGGATGCCAGCACAGAGATTCGTCAAATCACTGAAATTAATACTGGTTTTATGGCTTTGCCAACTGAAAAGTTAAAACATTGGTTAAAACAATTAAAACCAAATAATGTGCAAGGTGAGTATTACTTGACGGATGTGATTGCCTTGGCTGTTGCCGAAGGCGTTCCTGTTTATACAACTCAGGCGAGTAATGATTGGGAAACTGTGGGAGTTAATAGTCGGGCTCAACTTGCTGACTTAGAGCGAGTTTGGCAGCGTGAATTGGCCAATCGTTTATTAGAAGCAGGAGTCACCTTATTAGATCCATCTCGCATAGATATTCGCGGTGAACTTCAATGCGGCACAGATGTCAAAATTGATATCGGTTGCGTCTTTGAGGGAAAAGTTGTCCTGGGTTCAGGCGTATCAGTTGGTCCGCATTGCGTGATCAAAAATGCGGTGATTGATGCCAACGCCAAGATTCAAGCATTTAGTCACATTGATCAAGCAACAGTGGGTGCAGGCAGTGTGATCGGACCTTATGCCAGGTTGCGCCCAGGCACAGTGCTTGCCGAAGAAGTTCATGTGGGTAATTTCGTTGAAATCAAAAACAGTGATGTGGGTGCTCACAGCAAAGCCAATCATTTGGCCTATCTGGGCGACGCCACCATTGGTAAAAAAGTAAATATTGGTGCTGGCACCATCACTTGTAACTACGACGGCGTGAACAAGCACCGCACGATCATTGAAGACGAAGCCTTCATTGGCTCAGACACTCAGCTAGTGGCCCCGGTAACGGTTGGTAAAGGTGCGACCTTGGGCGCGGGCACAACATTGACAAAAGATGCGCCAGCCAATCAATTGACTGTCACGAGGGTGAAGCAAGTTTCATTGAATTGGCAAAAGCCAACAAAAAAATCAAAGTAAATACTCTTCATTAAGTATTGGTTAATAGGAAAAATCATGTGCGGGATCGTTGGTGCAGTTTCTAAAAAAAATGTGGTCAGTATTTTGGTCGAAGGTCTGCGCCGACTTGAGTATCGTGGCTATGATTCTTGCGGTTTTGCTTTATTGACTGGTCAAGAGTTGGTACGTGCACGTACTACTGAGAGGGTTGCAGACTTGGCTGATCAAGGTCAAACCATGTCGGGCAATGTTGGTATTGCCCACACGCGATGGGCCACGCACGGCAAACCCGACACCGTCAATGCTCACCCCCACTTTTCTAGCGATTTGATTGGTTTGGTGCATAACGGCATCATTGAAAATTATGAAAGCTTGCGCGAAGAATTAAAAGCAGTGGGCTATGTGTTTGTTTCTCAAACAGACACCGAAGTGATTGCGCATTTGATTCATCAAACTTATACCAAAATGTCTGTGCGAGATTTAGCAAAAGCTGTGCGTGCGGTTGTGCCAAAGCTTCATGGCGCGTATGCAATTGCTGTGATTGCCAAAGATGCGCCAGGTTTACTGATTGGTGCACGAGTGGGTTCACCTTTAGTGGTGGCTTATGGCGAACAAGAAAACTTCTTGGCTTCAGACGCTTTGGCTGTGTCCGATCATGCAAGCATGATGGCGTATTTAGAAGAGGGCGATATTGCTGTTTTAACAACAGACCAAGTCATCATCACCGATGTGTCTGGCAAAGTCCAAGAGCGAACTAAAAAGCCGGTGCCAACTCAAAGTGCTGAGGTTGATTTAGGGCCTTATCAACACTACATGCAAAAAGAA
>CAMBJN010000013.1 GCA_945867755.1 Polynucleobacter meluiroseus | reverse complement strand
AGTAGAAATCTGATGGTGACTGGTAACAACAATCCAGGTATCTTAGATTTTCAGGATGCCGTCTACGGACCGATCACTTATGACTTGGCATCTTTGTATCGTGATGCGTACATTGAATGGGAAGAGCCTGAACAAATGGACTGGCTCATTCGCTACTGGGACAAGGCTCGCAAAGCAGGCTTGCCAGTACCCTCTGAGTTTGGTGACTTTTATCGTGACTTTGAATGGATGGGTCTACAAAGGCATTTAAAGGTTTTAGGTGTCTTTGCTCGCCTTTATCACCGTGATGGTAAGGATGGTTTTTTGAAAGATATCCCATTGGTTTTCAAATACACTAGAAAAGTTGCCGAAAGATATATTGCGCTTAAACCCCTTCTACGGCTTTTAGATACGATCGAAGGCATTGATCGTCCAGACGGATTAACTTTTTAATGACCAATCTCTCCTCTATTCCTTGCATGGTATTGGCTGCAGGCCGAGGGGAAAGAATGCGCCCATTGACCGATCACACCCCCAAACCATTACTTGAAGTGCAAGGTAAGAAGTTGATTGACTGGCACATTGACGGTCTTTTAGAGAATGGCTTTTGCCAAGTGGTCGTTAACCATGCATGGTTGGGAGAGCAAGTGGTCGCGCATTTCTCTCAAACCAAACGCACAGCATTGAACGTGCAATTTTCTAAAGAGCTAACGGCTTTAGAAACTGCTGGTGGCTTGCGCCAAGGTATGAGCCTGATGAAACTGGAGGATTACTTTTTTGCCATCAATGGGGATGTTTTTTGTCCAAGCTTTCCATTTGAAAAAATTCAAGGCACTGTTCAACGATTACGAGATGGTGATTTAACAACTCTGGCTTATCTTTTTTTGGTTGAGAACCCTGATCACAACCCTCAGGGAGATTTTCAACTAAAGGGCTCTTTAGTAAAAGACAAGGATTCACAAGGCTCCAATCTGACCTTTTCTGGAGCTGGCATCTACCATCAAGATTTGCTTAAAAGTATTAAGATAGGAGAAATTGCCAAACTTGCTCCAATCTTGAGACGTGCCATGAATGAAGGCCAAGTTTTAGGTGAATTATTGAACGCTCCATGGGTCGATGTTGGAACCCCCGAAAGATTGGCTGAAATGAACAAAAAATCATGACGACAATGAATAACTTCCCAAAAAAAATCTACGCTGATCGAAGGGCGCGATTGGCAGAAATCATGCTTGCGAAAAGTAATGGCGGCGTATTAGTTTTAGAAACAGCACCCGAATGCTTTAGAAACCGGGACAGTGACTTTCCCTATCGTCATGATTCTGATTTGTACTACTTGACTGGATTCACAGAACCAGGCGCTACGCTCGTGATGATGGTGAATAAGAAATCAAGCAAATCCATTATTTTTTGTCGCCCCAAAGATTTAGAGCGTGAGATTTGGGATGGTTGGCGCTTGGGACCTGAAGCAGCCCCGAGTCAACTGGGTGTTGACCAAGCATTTGCGCAAAATGAATTAGACAATTTGATGCCTGATTTTCTGGCCGATCAACCAGCCATTTACGGAAGACTTGGTAGCGAAGGTCCGTTGCAAAATCAACTCAAAAATTGGTTGCAAAAAGTCAGAGGTATGTCTCGCTCAGGTGCAAGCACACCCAACAGAATCGAAGATGTTGAAGCCATGATTCATGAAATGCGTTTATTTAAAGATTCTCATGAAATCACCATCATGCGCGCAGCTGGGAAGATTGCTGCGGATGGTCATATCAGCGCCATGAAAGCATCTAAACCCGGTCTTCATGAATATCACTTAGAAGCATCACTTTTATATTCATTCAGAAACGCAGGCGCACAAAGTGTTGCCTACAACAGCATTGTTGCAGGCGGCGCCAATGCCTGCGTCCTTCATCATCGCGCTGGCAATGCAGAACTAAAAGATGGTGAGTTATGCTTGATTGATGCTGGCTGTGAATTAGATGGTTACGCCTCAGACATTACGCGCACATTTCCAGTTAACGGCAAATACTCCGGGCCGCAACGAGCCATCTATGACATCGTATTAGCAGCTCAAGAAGCAGCGGTTGCGGTCACCAAGGTGGGCTTTGATTTTCAAGCGCCTCACGATGCTGCTTTAAAGATTCTCACTCAGGGTTTACTTGATTTAAATCTGATTGATAAAAAAATCATTGGTGGACTTGATAACGCCTTAGAGACTAAAGCCTATCAACGCTTTTACATGCACAGAACCAGTCATTGGTTGGGTATGGATGTCCATGATGTTGGTAACTATCGAGAGCCTGGCAGCTCAACAGAACCAAAAGCCTGGCGTTCGCTTAAGCCAAATATGGTTCTAACCATTGAGCCAGGTATATATATCCGCAAATCTGATGACGTGGATCCACAGTATTGGGATATTGGGATTCGGATTGAAGATGATGCCTTGGTCACCAGCGGTGAATGCGAACTGATGAGTCGTGGTGTGCCAGTCAAAGCTGATGAGATCGAGTACTTAATGAAACAGGCGTCGTGAAGCGGGCAGCGCAAGTAAATTCATGAAAAAAATTGCCATCATCGGTGCAGGCCCAGTAGGTTTAGCGTGTGCGAATTGGATATTGAGTAAGCAACCAGATGCGCACTTGCATCTGTTTGATCGCATGCCTGAATCTGATGATTTAATTAAGCAAGGTGACAGTCGTGGCATCGCTGTTTCTCAAGGCAGTCATTTACTGCTCAAAACAATCAATGCTTGGCCAACACCCTCTCCCGCCATTCACACAATTCATATTTCTCACAGAGGCCACTTTGGCAAAGCCATCGTGAGAAGAGAAGAGTTACAACAAGAAGCTCTTGGGCACATTGTTCGCTATGCAGACATTCATCTGGCTCTTAGGCAAGCCTTGAAAAAAATAGCTGATCAATCACCGAACTTTCAATGGCACTTCAATCAAGCCAATGATCAATTGAATTATGAGCATCTCGGCGATGTTGTTGTTCATGCTGAAGGCGGTCTTTTTAAACAACAAGAGTGGCAAGAGATTTATCGTGACTATCAACAAAGTGCGATTGTTGGTTGGGTCAAAACAAATCAAGTGAATCACAACATGGCCTGGGAGCGATTCACCGACGAAGGTCCGCTTGCCCTACTTCCAAACCACCAAGGCGCTGAATATCTCAATTTAGTATGGTGCGGCAGTCCAGCATCCACCGAGCGACGTCTGCAACTTGATAAAACCACCTTCATCAAAGAATTACAAGAAGCGTTCGGATCCCGCGCTGGCACATTCATCGATGCTACAGAACTAAGAAGTTACCAACTGGGCTTAAACGCCAGAAAAAAGATCATTGATAGACACGAGGTCTGGATCGGTAATGCAGCGCAAACCATGCACCCGGTTGCTGGCCAAGGTCTTAATTTAGGCTTGAGAGATGCCCACACTTTGGCTGATGTGCTGTGCGACGAAAATGATGTTTATCTAGCACTTGAAAAATACGAACAACTTCGCAAAAAAGATCGAAAAGCCACGATTGGCACAACCGACTTTTTGGCCAGAGTTTTTACTTCAAAACTAAAGCCAGTGATCTGGGGGCGAGGTATTGCACTATCCAGTCTTCAATTGCTCAGCCCTCTTAAGCAAAGCATCACAAGACAAATGATGTTTGGTCAGCGGTAAAACACCAAGCTGCCTAAAATTTAGGCAAAAGTCAGTCTGACATGTTAGAGTGGCGTCCTGATGAAATTAGGCCCCTACACGCTCCCCAATCATTTATTTGTTGCTCCGATGGCCGGAGTTACAGATCGCCCTTTTAGACAACTCTGCAAGCGTTTGGGTGCGGGATATGCGGTTTCGGAGATGATTGCCTCCAATGCCATGCTTTGGAATAGCCCAAAAACACTGCGACGAGCTAATCATGATGGTGAAGTTGAGCCGATTTCGGTCCAGATCGCCGGCGCAGATCCCGACATGATGGCAGAAGCCGCTCTATTGAATGTCGATCGTGGCGCACAAATCATTGATATCAATATGGGTTGCCCTGCAAAGAAAGTATGCAATGTGGCTTCTGGATCAGCTTTATTAAAAGATGAAGTCTTGGTGGGCAGAATCTTAGAAAAGATTGTCTCTTCGATTAAAAAGGATCACCCCCTGGTACCGGTTACTTTAAAAATCAGAACCGGCTGGGACAGAGACAATAAAAATGCTCTCAATATCGCCAGAATAGCGGTTAATAGTGGCATTGAGATGCTGACCATCCATGGCAGAACAAAAGCTGATTTATATCGTGGTGAAGCTGAATACGGCACAATCGCCGCGGTTAAAGCTGCCATCAATATTCCTGTGGTTGCCAACGGCGACATTAGCTCCCCAGAAAAAGCAGCCTTTGTTCTTCAACAAACAGGTGCTGATGCTTTGATGATTGGTCGAGCTGCACAAGGTCGTCCTTGGATTTTTCGTGAAATCTTGCACTTCCTTGAAACAGGTCAACATTTAGCTGCTCCGAAAATTTCAGAAATTCAAGACATCATGAACCATCACTTGATGGATCACTATAGCTTTTATGGTGAATATGCGGGCGTTAGAACTGCTCGTAAACACATTGCTTGGTATTGCAAAGGTCTCAAGGGATCGCATGTTTTCAAGCAGCACATGAATACAATAGACGATTGCCAAGAACAATTAAACGCAGTGAACCATTTCTTTGATTCACTGAAACAAGAATCAGAACACTTAATTTATTTAGAGGCTGCTTGATATGCAACCCCCAGCTCAACATCCGGTCAGTCAGACCATTGAAAAACACCTGAAGCGTTATTTAGATGATTTGGGTGACACCGCCCCAAGTAATGTTTACCAAATGGTTTTAACCGTGATGGAAAAGCCAGTGCTTGAACTGATCATGCAGCACGCGGGACAAAATCAATCTCTGGCAGCAAATTATTTAGGTATTAACAGAAATACCCTTAGAAAAAAGTTACAAGAGCACGGCCTCTTATAAGTTTCATTTGATTTAAATTTCATTTCATCTACTCACCTTTACTTTAAAGATAACTATGATTCGCACTGCACTTCTTTCTGTCTCCGATAAATCTGGCATTGTTCCGTTTGCGAAATCACTCCATGAGTGTGGTGTGAAATTAATTTCCACTGGCGGCACTGCCAAGCTGCTTGCCGAAAATGGTTTACCAGTTATTGAAGTTTCAGAAATCACAGGCTTTCCTGAAATGCTTGATGGCCGTGTAAAAACATTGCACCCGATGGTTCATGGTGGTTTGTTGGCTCGACGAGATACCCCAGAACACATGGCGGCCATTAAAAAGCATGGCATTGAAGCAATTGATATGTTGGTCATCAACCTCTATCCATTTCAAAAAACTGTTGCTCAACAAACTTGTTCATTTGAAGATGCGATTGAGAATATTGATATTGGCGGCCCAGCAATGTTGCGTGCAGCAGCCAAAAATCATCAAGACGTGACTGTGCTGATTTCTCCATCTGACTACGATGCGGTTTTATCTGAAATGCGCGCCAATAAAAATGAAGTTTCATTTAAAACAAATTTTGCATTAGCTAAAAAAGTGTATGCCCACACCGCTCAATATGATGGTGCAATTGCAAACTATCTATCCAGCCTTGGTGATGATTTAGATCATGGCAACAGAAGTGCTTATCCGCAAACTTTCCACCTTGCTTTTGATAAGGTTCAAGAAATGCGCTATGGTGAAAACCCACATCAAAGTGCTGCTTTTTATAAAGATACCCAAGCAATCGTTGGCGCTCTAGCCAATTACCGCCAATTACAAGGTAAAGAGTTGTCCTACAACAATATTGCGGATGCGGATGCTGCTTGGGAATGCGTTAAGAGCTTTGGCGCCACCGTGACCTCTGGACAGCCTGCTTGCGTGATCATCAAACACGCCAATCCTTGTGGCGTTGCGATTGCATCATCAGCACTTGAGGCTTACCAAAAAGCATTTAAAACTGATTCAACCTCGGCTTTTGGCGGCATCATTGCTTTCAATCGTCCATGCGATGGCGCGACTGCAGAAGCGGTTTCTAAGCAGTTCGTAGAAGTGTTAATTGCTCCAGCATTCACAACAGAAGCATTGGCCATATTTACCAGCAAGCAAAACGTTCGCTTATTAGAAATTGAATTAGCTGAAACCATCAATCCACAAGACATCAAGCGTGTGGGTGGTGGTCTTTTGGTTCAAAGCCCTGATTCAAAGAATGTTCTTCTATCTGAGTTGCGCGTGGTGACCAAGCGTCAACCTACTGCCAAAGAAATAGAAGACTTGATGTTTGCTTGGCGTGTTGCAAAATACGTTAAATCCAATGCGATTGTTTTCTGTGGCGACGGCATGACCCTTGGTGTTGGTGCCGGTCAAATGAGTCGAATTGACTCAGCCAGAATTGCCAGCATCAAAGCAAAAAATGCTGGCTTAACTCTACAGAACTCTGCAGTAGCCAGCGATGCCTTCTTTCCTTTCAGAGATGGTTTAGATGTGGTCGTAGATGCAGGCGCTACTTGTGTGATTCAACCAGGCGGCAGCATGCGTGACGACGAAGTGGTTGCTGCTGCGGATGAACGCGGTGTTGCAATGGTTTACACCGGCACACGCCATTTCCGTCATTAATCGATGCGAATCTTAGGCATTGACCCAGCACTTCGCGTCACAGGTTTTGGCGTGATAGAAGTACAGGGTCAGCGTCTTCATTACATTGCATCTGGCACGATTGAAACTGGTGGCACAGAAATACCAGTGCCACAAAGATTGGCCACACTGTATGCAGGTATTCGTGAAGTGGTCGAACTGTATAAACCCAATGCGGCATCGATGGAACAAGTGTTTCTGAACGTCAATCCAAGGTCTACTCTTTTATTGGGTCAAGCTCGTGGAGCTGCAATCGCTTCTTTGGTCTCAGATGGTTTACCCATGGTTGAATTCAGCGCCCTAGAGGTTAAAAAAGCCATCGTAGGTACCGGCAGAGCCAGCAAAAACCAAGTTCAAGAGATGGTCAAGCGTTTACTCAAACTCAACAAGATTGCTGGCACAGATGCCTCAGACGCTCTTGCGGTCGCAATTTGTGCCGCTCATCATCGAGAGCTCAACGAACGTCTTCACCAATTTCGCTAATCAGCTTAAGATGTCGACATGATCGGAAGAATTCAAGGCACTTTGATTGCTAACAACCCACCCAGATTAATCATTGATTGCCATGGTGTTGGCTATGAAGTTGATGTTCCTATGAGCACCCTCTATCAAATGCCATCATTGGGACAACAGGTCACCTTGCTGACGCATTTTGTCGTCAGAGAAGATGCTCAACAATTATTTGGCTTCGCAACAGAGTCTGAAAGAGAGGCCTTCAGAGCGCTGATCAAGATCAGCGGTGTGGGGGCAAGAACCGCACTTTCATTACTCTCGGGTATGAGCGTCGAAGAGCTTTCTCAAGCGATCACATTACAAGAATCTGGGCGCTTGACCAAGGTACCAGGTATTGGCAAAAAAACTGCTGAGCGCTTGCTTTTAGAGCTCAAAGGTAAATTTGGTGCAGATATTGGCTTGACAGGTCAGGTACCGCAAATTGATAGCCAGCTTGAGATTCTGCAAGCTTTGACCTCGCTTGGCTATTCCGATAAAGAAGCGCAACTTGCTCTTAAACAAGTCAGCCCAGGCAGTTCTGTATCTGATGGCATCAGATTGGCACTGAAAGCCTTATCTAAAGCCTAAGTCAAAGTCGGACCCTAAGCCTAAGACAAAGTAGAAATAGTTATAAACTCTCCCCATGGCAATTAAAACTGACGACATCACCCCATCATTTGATCCTCAAGAAGAGCGGCTGGTCACAGCTGCCGCCAACACGGATGACAATGCATTGGAGCGTGCTTTACGCCCAAAGCAGCTTGAAGAATATGTTGGCCAGAAAAAAGCCCGTGAACAACTAGAGATTTTTATCTCTGCTGCAAAACAACGTCAAGAAGCCCTTGATCACGTCTTGCTATTTGGCCCACCGGGTCTTGGCAAGACAACGCTCGCACACATCATTGCCCGCGAGATGGGCGTTAATCTTCGTCAAACCAGCGGTCCTGTTTTGGATCGTCCTGGCGACCTGGCCGCACTACTGACCAACCTAGAAACCAATGACGTTTTGTTCATTGATGAGATCCATCGATTATCTCCGGTGGTAGAAGAAATCTTGTATCCAGCATTAGAAGATTACGCCATTGACATCATGATTGGCGATGGCCCAGCTGCTAGAAGCGTCAAACTTGATCTCAAACCCTTCACTCTCATTGGTGCAACCACGAGGGCAGGCATGCTCACAAATCCATTGCGCGATCGCTTTGGGATTGTTGCGCGCCTCGAGTTTTATTCAATTGAAGAATTAGCGACGATTGTTAAACGCTCAGCCAATCTTTTGAATGCTGGCTTAGATGACGGTGGCGCTTTGGAGATTGCTAAACGCTCAAGGGGCACTCCTCGAATCGCCAATCGCCTGCTGCGTCGCGTGAGAGATTACGCGGAAGTTAAAGCAGACGGAAAAATTTCTCAAGGCATCGCCGATGCGGCTCTATCGATGCTAGATGTTGATGCTGTTGGCTTTGATGTGATGGATAGAAAACTGCTTGAAGCCATCGTGCACAAGTTTGATGGCGGACCTGTTGGTGTTGATAACTTGGCTTCAGCGATCAGCGAAGAAAGAGAAACGATTGAAGATGTGATTGAACCCTATTTGATACAACAAGGGTTTTTACAAAGAACTCCGCGCGGAAGAGTGGCCACACCACTGGCCTATGCTCACCTTGGACTACCGTCGACCTCATCCAAAGACTTACTCGGCTGATCCCAGCCATCAATCAGGTGATTGACATCACCCCAATCTACTAAATCAAACTGCCCATTCTGATACGTCAGAGTATTCAAGCTTGCATTCAATATTTCAAAGTCTCTGGTCACATCCAAAGCTACTTTTCTAGCAACGCGGTTCAAGCAATCCAGCACACCGCCGTGCGCGACGATTGCAATTTCTTGTCCGGCATATTTTTTAGCCCAAGATGAAATGGCTGTGACCACTCGGTCATTAAATTGAGCCAGGCTTTCACCATTTTCTGGCTGAAAATGGATGTCTCTTTTTCTCCAGGCTTGATGATGCTGAGGATGATGGTCCAAAATTTCTTGATGGCTCAAGCCTTGCATCACGCCATAGTGCCTTTCTCTTAAAGCTGGATCAAGACTCAGCTCTAATTGATGATGAAGAGCAATCGGTTTGGCTGTATCAATCGCGCGACTCAAATCGCTGGAAATAATGGCTGAGATTTTTTTATCAATCAGACTTTTTGCAAGGCGTTCAGCCTGTTGGTGGCCAACCTCATTCAAACCAATATCTATATGGCCCTGCAAACGCTTCTCGCGATTCCACATGGTTTCGCCATGGCGAATTAAATAAATAACGGTCATCAATTAAGACAATGTAATTTTGGCAAATTTGCGTTTACCCACTTGCACCACAAATGTTCCAGCTTCCACTTTAAGTGCTTTATCAGAGACTGTGGCACCATCAATTTTTACCCCACCCTGCTCAACGTTGCGCAAGGCTTCAGATGAACTAGATGCCAAATTAGCTTGCTTGAGCAGTTGACCAATACCGATAGGCGCGCCCATTAAAGTAATCTCAGGAATATCGTCAGGTATACCGCCTTTGGCACGGTGATTGAAATCTTCTAATGCTTTTTCAGAAGCGCCGGCATCGTGGAAACGTGACACGATTTCTTGGGCCAAGGCAACTTTAAAGTCACGAGGATTTCTGCCAGATAAAACTTCTTGTTTCATTTTGGCGATTTCAGCCAGCGGCTTGAAAGAAAGTAATGTGAAATAACTCCACATCAATTCATCAGAAATACTCATCAACTTACCGAACATTTCACTTGAGGCTTCACTGATGCCAATGTAGTTATTTTTAGACTTGCTCATCTTGTCAACGCCGTCTGTTCCAACCAGCAAAGGCATTGTCAAAATACATTGGGCCTCTTGGCTATATTCTTTTTGGAGTTCACGACCAACCAACAAATTGAACTTTTGATCTGTGCCACCTAACTCTAAATCGCTTTTTAGAGCAACAGAGTCGTAACCTTGCATCAAGGGATACAAAAACTCATGCACAGAAATCGGTATGCCACCTTTGTAACGTTTGGTAAAGTCATCTCGCTCCAACATGCGGGCAACGGTGTATTTCGCCGCTAATTGAATAATGCCTCTGGCACCCAATGGATCACACCACTCGCTGTTGTATCTTACTTCAGTTTTACTTGAGTCCAAAACCAAGCTTGCTTGCTGGTAGTAAGTTTGGGCATTGACGGCGATTTCTTCTTTGGTCAAGGGAGGACGCGTTGCATTTCTGCCAGACGGGTCACCAATCATGCTGGTGAAGTCGCCAATCAAGAAAATAACGGTGTGGCCCAAATCTTGTAATTGGCGCATTTTGTTCAAAACAACGGTGTGGCCCAAATGAATATCAGGCGCCGTTGGATCTAAACCTAATTTGACCCTTAAAGGGGTCTTAGTGGCCTCACTGCGGGCTAACTTGCCTAACCACTCAGCCTCAACCAATAATTCATCACAGCCACGTTTTGAGACCTCCATGGCCTCCAAAACACGGTCAGTGATTGGATATTTAACTTGTTCTGTTTTATTCTCGTTAGCTAAAGACATAATCTATCGGTTACATTAATTTCTTATAGCATCATTGTCGCATCACTTAAGAGTCAACCCTATGAAGAATTACTATATTGGTATTATGTCCGGAACCAGCATGGATGGCATTGATGCTGTTTTAGCAGAAATTTCCGAAGACGGACAGGCCACTGTTTTATGCCACAAAGATATTCCTTTTGAGAAAACCCTCAAAAATACTTATTTTGATCTTCAGGCTCCTAGCCAGAATGAGCTGCACAAAGAGGCTTTGGCCGCCAATCAATTGGCCCATCATTACCATTTGGCTTGCATTGCGATCCTTGAGGAAGCAAAACTTCAGCCATCAGATATACGCGCTATTGGCGCCCATGGTCAAACCATTCGTCATCAACCTCAACAGCATGATGGCATCGGATACACCAAACAATCCCTGAACCCTGCCTTATTGGCAGAGCTGACTGGTATTGATGTGATTGCTGATTTTCGCAGTCGAGACATTGCAGCAGGTGGTCAAGGCGCCCCCTTGGTACCGGCTTTTCATGCCGCACAGCTTGCTTGCAATGAAGATTTGGCCGTATTGAACATTGGTGGCATTGCAAATCTAAGCCTGATACCTGCCAATCAACAAGAAAAAATGATTGGCTTTGATTGCGGTCCAGGCAATGTGCTGATGGACCACTGGATCAAACAATCCCTTGATCAATCCCATGATGATGGTGGTCAATGGGCCGCTAAAGGCCAAGTCATTGAAAAACTTTTAAACAGCATGCTGAGTGAGGATTACTTCAAAAAAGGTCCTCCAAAAAGCACTGGTAGAGATTTATTTAATCCCTATTGGCTAAAGCATCATTTAACAACCACCGCCTGCTCCAATCAAAAACCCGAAGATATTCAGGCAACCCTACTGGCGCTTACAGTTCAATCAATTACTCATGCTTTAAAGCAACACAGTCCAAATACAAAGAATCTGTTGATTTGCGGTGGAGGCATCAAAAACAATCACCTCATCACGCAAATAAAAAAAGCTTGCACTTGGATAGCCCCCGAAAATATTCAAAGCACGGCTGTCAGAGGCATTGACCCTCAAACCGTTGAAGCAGCGGCCTTTGCTTGGTTAGCTTGGGCACACAAAAGAAAACAGCCAGCAAATTTGCCGGCTGTGACTGGTGCTAGAGGTTTGCGCATTCTTGGTGCGCACTACCCTGCTTAATTAATTAAGCTGAGAAAGAAGATCCGCAACCACAAGTTGTTGTGGCATTAGGGTTCTTGATCACAAATTGTGAGCCATTGATATCTTCTTTGTAATCAATCTCTGCGCCCACCAAATACTGGAAGCTCATTGAATCAATCACCAATGTCACGTTATCTTTGGTCACCAATGTGTCGTCTTCATTCACAGCTTCATCAAATGTGAAACCATACTGAAAACCTGAACAACCACCACCTTGCACAAATACGCGCAATTTCAAATCTGGGTTACCTTCTTCAGCGATCAAATCAGCTACTTTGGCCACAGCGCTGTCAGTAAAAACCAACGGCATTGGTGGCTCTAAATTTTCGGTGCTTTGTGTTGTTTGTGTCGCGCTCATCATGGACTCCTTTTAATACATAAGTTCTATTGTAGGCTTCAATGCCAACAATTGCTGTAGGGCTTTATGGTAACAGGGCAATATGAGTTAGCCCAGTATTTTCCGGTAAACCAAACATCAGGTTCAAACACTGAACCCCTTGGCCAGAAGCCCCTTTGACCAAATTATCTTCAACCACCAAGATAACCAAGGTATCCCCGCCTTGAGGACGGTGGACAGCAATTCTTAAAGCATTGCTGCCTCTTACTGATCTTGTCTCAGGGGTGCTGCCAGCAGGCATCACATCGACAAAAGGCTCACCCTCATAAAACTTCTCAAAAAGACTCTGATAATCAACATCTTTTCCGTCAGGAAGAATGCGGGCATACAGGGTCGAATGAATACCTCTGATCATCGGGGTTAAATGAGGCACAAACGTCAACCCCACCGTTTTGCCACCAGCAATGGCTGATAAGCCCTGACAAATCTCAGGGTGATGTCTATGACCCTTCACGCCATAAGCCTTAAAGTTATCGCTGGCTTCGGCCATCAAAGTGCCAACCTCTGCCTTGCGCCCAGCGCCTGAAACGCCAGATTTTGAATCAGAGATCAAGCTATTCAAATCAATCAGATTTTTACCGCCTGTTGATTTTGGTGAAATCAAGGGCGCAAACCCCAGTTGGACTGAGGTTGGATAGCAGCCTGCCAAACCAATCACTCTAGCTTTCTTGATTGCTTCACGATTGATCTCAGCCAAGCCATAAACCGCCTCAGCAAGAATCTCTGGGCACGCATGAGGCATGCCGTACCATTTTTCAAATTCAGCGATGTCTTTAAGACGAAAGTCTGCTGCCAAATCCAATACTTTGACGCCCGCAGCCAAAAGCTCTTTGGCTTGAGCCATAGCAACCCCATGGGGTGTGGCAAAGAAAACTGCATCACACTCCGTGAGCTTGGCATCTTCTGGCGAAGAAAAGCAAAGGTCAACTCTACCCCTTAAGGAAGGGAACATTTCAGCAACAGGCATTCCAGCCTCTTTACGGGACGTGATAGCCGTTAATTGAACTTCTGGGTGCTGAGATAACAAGCGCAGTAACTCAACGCCTGTATAGCCTGTTCCACCTACTATGCCAACTTTAATCATTTAAATCCTCCAATATCTCTATTGTAGAAAAGAAAAAGCCGCGCAGTGCGCGGCTTTTCGTAGAACAGCAAAAAAAATTAACGCTTGCTGAACTGTTTGCGACGACGCGCGCCATGCAAACCAACTTTTTTACGCTCAACTTCACGAGCATCACGAGTAACAAAACCAGCTTTTGAAAGCGTTGGCTTCAAAGCTGCATCGTAGTCGATCAATGCACGTGTCACACCGTGACGAACGGCACCAGCTTGACCAGTTTCACCACCACCTGATACGTTAACTTTGATGTCAAAAGTTGTACCGTGGTTAGTTAGTTCTAGCGGCTGACGAACAATCATACGTGATGTTTCACGAGCAAAGTAATCAGCAATTGGCTTGCCGTTCACAAGAATTTCACCTTTACCAGCCTTGATGAATACGCGGGCTACTGAGCTCTTACGACGGCCAGTACCATAGTTCCAGTTTCCAATCATGTCGGCTCCTTAAATCTCAAGAACGCTTGGCTGTTGAGCCGAGTGCGGGTGGTTAGCTTCTGCATAGACTTTCAATTTCTTGATCATTGCATAGCCAAGTGGGCCTTTAGGCAACATGCCCTTAACAGCCTTCTCGAGAGCACGACCAGGGAAACGAGCTTGCATCTTGTCGAAGTTAGTTTCGTAGATGCCGCCAGGATAACCACTGTGCGTGTAGTATTTTTTGTTCAAGCCCTTAGTGCCAGTGACGCGCAACTTAGAAGCATTGATGATGACGATAAAGTCGCCTGTATCAACGTGGGGGGTGAATTCTGGCTTGTGTTTGCCGCGTAGACGGTGTGCCACTTCACTGGCGACACGACCGAGGACTTTGTCCGTAGCGTCAATCACGAACCACTCACGCTTCACCTCATGCGGTTTTGCTGAGAAAGTTTTCATGATTACCTTAAATTGTTAAGCCCTAACAAACAACCATCTCATCATCCCTTTGGCTCCACTTATATTTGCAGGCTCGCAGTTCAAAATTAACAGCTGGTACAGCATTTCCCTAATGGGCAAACTAGGAAAGCCTTAAATTGTAGCAAAAAAAAGCCCAGGAAGATATCCTGGGCTGAAATCCATCTTTTAGAGGATGGAGGAGACAAGCAAAGAATTAGCTAAAATCATCAATAGAAAATCATTTGTTACTAGAAATTATAGTTAATATCCTCAATTATTCAAGGAACTTGTTGTTTTTATTGACTATTTTCTAGTTTGTCTAATGCAAACATTGATACTTAAATTAATCTCCTAAGTGAGTTTTTGAAAGAAATTATGGAAACAACGGTCAAATGGTTGGGTAATGATGGCATGGCATTCTCTGCAGAAACCGGCAGCGGTCACCTTGTAAACATGGATGGTGCGCCCGATGCAGGCGGCAGAAACTTGGCTCCTCGCCCAATGGAAATGATGTTGGTTGGGGCTGGCGGATGCACTTGTTTTGATGTTGTGATGATTTTGAAGCGAGCTAGACAAGATATTCATGACTGTCAGGTGACTTTGAAGGCTGAACGCGCCAATGAGGACCCAAAGATCTTTACAAAGATCCATATGGCTTTCAAAGTGAGTGGCAAAAATTTAGATAAAAGCCGGGTTGAAAAGGCTATTGAACTGTCGCATGATAAATATTGCTCAGCAACCATCATGCTCGGCAAAACTGCAGAAATCACACACAGCATTGAATTGATCGAGTTGTAATCAATTCAAGTAAGAAGTGCAGAGCCGGCTATTAAGCCGGATTCTGTCGCCCGCATTTTCATGCGGGGGCAACCATTCATCTAGTTTCACCGTTACCAGTGAAATCAAGCTCCCTACCCGCAAGCTCAGCGGACCGCCTCAACGCTTGCCTATTTGGGATTGCTCCGAGTGGAGGTTACCGCGTTTCACCGTAACTAAATACGCTCGTCTCTGTGGCCCTATTCCTCACGTCACCGTGGATGGCTGTTAGCCATCACCCTGTCCTATGGAGTCCGGACTTTCCTCCCCCTTGTTACCAAGGCAGCGGTTGCCTTACCGACTCTGCCCCACTAGTCTAACCGACTATTGTCCAAGCAAGAGTTTCACCTGCTCGCAATGGCACAACTGTGCTGCTTCCAATCAGAAACTCATTGGGTATTTGCTGTGCTTGACGCTTTAAAATCAACTTTCCGGTATTTCTGGGTAAGTGATAAAAGTCTGGGCCAAAGTGACTGGCAAATGCTTCTAAACGATTAAGAGCGTTGGCCTGATCAAAAACTTCTGCATACAAAGGCATGGCATGCCAAGCTGTGTAGCAGCCTGCGCAACCGCAGGCACTTTCTTTTGCCCCTTTGTAATGTGGCGCACTGTCCGTGCCCAAGAAAAATCTTGGATTTCCAGAAGTTGTTACGCGCACCAATTCTTGACGATGCTCTTCTCTTTTTAAAATTGGTAAGCAGTAGTAATGAGGACGTATGCCACCACTAAAAATAGCATTTCTGTTATAGAGCAAATGTTGCGGTGTGATGGTAGCGGCTATGGGACCGAAACGCTGAGTGTCTGCAGACTCTACATATTTAGCGGCCTGCTTAGTGGTGATGTGCTCAAAAACAATTTTCAAACCTGGATGACGATTTCTTAAAGGCTCCAACACTTGGTCGATAAACACTGCCTCACGATCAAACACATCTACATCAGCATGCGTCACTTCACCATGGATCAAGAGGGGCATACCGCAAGCCTCCATCGCCTCCAAAGCTTTGGCACATTTTTTAATATCAGTAACGCCAGCATCGCTGTTTGTGGTGGCACCAGCAGGATATAGTTTGAAACCAACCACGCCATCTTGGTGAGCCTTTTTTACTTCATCTGCAGATGTGTTGTCAGTCAAATACAAAACCATCAATGGCGTGAATGAACTACCAACAGGTAGGGCTGCCAAGATACGTTTTTTATAAGCAGCCGCCATTTCTGCAGTCGTCACAGGTGGCTTTAAATTTGGCATGATGATGGCGCGCTCAAATTGACTGGCTGTGTGCTTAATCACATCACGCAACACATCGCCATCCCTGACGTGTAAGTGCCAATCATCTGGACGAGTAATTTCAATTGTATTGATTGAACTCATATATCAAGACTCACTATCTATTAGCAAAATTCGAAAATCATTCACATTCGTCAAGGTAGGACCTGTGTGAACCAAGGTATTTAAATCTTTAAAAAAACCGTAACTATCATGTTTGACTAAACCATCTTTGGCTAACTGGTGATCATTATTCATTAGTTTTCTTGATTCTGATGCAAACCACGCACCCGCGTTATTTTCACTACCATCAATACCATCTGTATCAGCCGCCAATGCCGAGAACGTAGGAAGATCATTGGTTGCAACGTACAAAGATAATAAAAACTCGCTGCAGCGGCCGCCACGACCTTTTATGTCACAGGGAATCGTTACAGTACATTCACCACCCGAGAGAAGGGCCACTGGTTTTTTAAAGGGTTGATCATGAAGAAAAATTTCACGGGCCAGCGCTGCTTGCATCAATGCAACATCTTTGGCTTCTCCCATCACAGTGTCTCCCAAGATAACCGCCTTGACGCCCTGAGATTCACAATAACTGGCCGCTGCCTCTAAACATGAATGAGCGGTGGCTAAGAGATGATT